>JAEUVW010000395.1 GCA_016786525.1 Chitinophagaceae bacterium | reverse complement strand
GTGGTGCAGTATGGCTTCCACAATGATGACCGCCCCATCTACGATAAGCCCGAAGTCCAGTGCGCCCAGGCTCATCAGGTTGCCGCTGACACCAAATGTATTCATCATCGTAACGGCAAAGAGCATGGACAGGGGAATGACGGATGCTACAATGAGGCCTGCACGCAGGTTGCCCAGGAACAGCACCAGCACCAATACGACGATCAGGGCGCCTTCAAGCAGGTTGCGCTCTACTGTGCCGATGGCATGGTTCACCATCTTGGTCCGATCGAGAAAGGACTCAATGACCAGGCCTTCGGGTAATGTTTTCCGGATGGCTTCGATCTTTGACTTTACCGTATGGATGACCTCGGAAGAATTGCCGCCCTTCAGCATCATCACGATGCCGCCGCACACTTCTCCTTCCCCGGCCATGGTCAGGGCCCCGTAGCGTATGGCCGAACCCAGCCGCACTTCGGCAACATGGCTGATGAGGACCGGTACGCCGTTGTTTTCCCGGATGACTATTTTGTTGATATCGGCCATATTCCTGGCGAGGCCGATGCTCCTGATGTACAGTACGGAGGGGCCTTTTTCAATATAGGCTCCGCCGGTATTCTGGTTGTTGCGCTGTAAAGCGCTGAAGACATCCCCGATGCTCAGGTTCAGCGCCTTGAGCCGGGCAGGGTTTACCGCTACTTCGTACTGCTTCAGGCTGCCGCCGAAGGTAGCGACATCAGCCACGCCGGGCGTGCCCAATAACTGGCGCCGTACAGACCAGTCCTGTATGGTCCTCAGGTCTGCCAGGCTGTAGCGGTTTTCATAGCCTTTGGCCGGTTTCAGTACATATTGGTAGATTTCCCCCAGGCCCGTAGTGACAGGAGCCAGGGCGGGCCGGTTGGCATTTTCGTTGATGTCTACCTGTGCCAGACGCTCGGTGACCTGCTGCCTGGCCCAGTACACATCGGTGCCGTCTTCAAAAACAATGGTGATCAGCGACAGGCCGAAGCGGGACATACTGCGGCTTTCTTTGATGCCCGGCACATTGCTCAGGGCAAGCTCAATGGGGAAGGTGATCAGTCTTTCCACGTCTTCGGCACCCAGGGAAGGCGCTGTCGTGATAACCTGTACCTGTTCGTTGGTAATGTCCGGCACGGCGTCAACAGGCAGACGGGTAAGCTGGAAGATGCCGTAAGCCACCCATACCAGCATGAGAAGGCCTACAGCTAATTTGTGTTTAACTGAGAATTGAATGATTTTATGAAGCATAGTAAAAAGTCTGAAATGCATGAACAGGAACTACGCGTCGGTAAACGCGCAGGCGGCGCAAAAAAAATTGCGCATCAGATGAACAGCAGATCAGGCTCTGGGAGGCCGGAACAGGGATTTTCCGGCAGGGTTGAAGTAGTGGTCCGGGTGCTCCAGGGTAAAATCGGCAGCAGGCGGCCAGAATGCAGACACCACGGAGAATGTGATCGGGCGGACGGGCAGGGAAGAACACACAGGGCTTGCCGAATCTACTTTTTTGAAAGGGAGCTTCATGTCCTGCTCGTCGTCATTGTCATTGATATCGCTGCCCCAGTAATGCATAGCGAGGTAATCGAAGAAGTGAACGGCGGGGTTGCGCTGCTGGTGTTCCCTGTAGTGCTCATACAGGTTCGGGAGCTTCACCAGCTGGGAGGAGGTGATACCATCCCCGATCATGAGCAGCATCAGTATGTATAGGAGCACTTTTTTCACCGCTGCAAAACTAAGCATGTTAGCGGACAGCACCAATCAAAACCGGCGGTGATGGAAAAACAATGGAAAAAACGGCTTGTAAGCGGCATGTTCAGATCTGTTTCCATCTTACAGAATGTTTCGGAAATTGAGCATTGAAAAAGCGAAAACCGTACATTGCCTTATGAAAAACAGGATTTTCCTCGCCATTGCCCTACTTTTTTGTACTTCCGGAGCGAATGCCCAAGCTATAGAAAAGCGCTTGCAGCATATTGCCGATTCTTTCTACCAGGCGATACCCAACACCACAGGTATTGTCATCCATGTTGCAGCGCCGGACGAGCAACTGTCCTGGTCGTATGCCACGGGTTATGCCGATAAGAATACAAAGCAACTGCTGGCAGCAGACCAGCCGGTACTGATCGCCAGCAATACCAAGACCTATGTAGCCGCGGCTATCCTGAAACTGTGTGAACAGGGTAAAGTAGCATTGGAAGACCCGGTCGGCCCGCTTATTTCCGAACGTTCAAGGATATTGCTTCAGAACGATGGATATGAGCTGGATGCCATACACATCAGGCACCTGCTGTCGCACAGCTCCGGTATCTCCGACTATACGGAAGGCGATTATTTCGACTTTGTGAATACCCACAGGCAATACCACTGGACCCGCGACGAGCAGATCGAAAGAACTGTGGAGATTACCCAGCCGCTGGCAGCACCCGGCGACACCTTTAAGTATGCGGATGTGAACTACCTGTTGCTGACGGAGATCATTGAGCAGCAGACACATAAGCCCTTTTATACTGCCATACGCGCATTGCTGGGATACAACAGGCTAAAGCTCAGGCAGACCTGGTTTACAGAGCTGGAGCCCTCTCCGGAAGACGGCAAAGAGCTGGCCCACCAGTACTGGTCCAAATACCCCTGGGATTCCTATGATCTCGATCCTTCCTGGGACCTGTACGGTGGTGGGGGCATAGCGGCTACTGCTGCGGATCTGGCCTGGTTTTTCCAATACCTCTTTGAAGGGCGTATAGTACAGGACAAGCAACTCCTGCGGGCCATGCATACCGAAGTGCTGAACCATTACTGCCTGGGTGTGAAAAATATACAGGTCGGAGGCCTGGAAGCCTGGTATCATGGCGGCTTCTGGGGTACGGATGCGGCGTATTTCCCGGCCTTGAACTGCAGTGTGTCGGTTTTCATTTTGCAGAAAGATGAGCGCGATAAAGGGGGCGCCATCTGTAAGGAGATCGTGACCGCTTTGCAGCAGCATTAATCCGGCTTAAGCCCGGAACAACCTGGCCCGATTGTCAGCACAGGGCCGCTTTCTATGTTTGAGGGTATGGTTTATGTACGATCGGCCATCAGGTTTGTTTTCTTCACAGGGCCGCCGGTATACAAATGGCCCGGGGATCAGAGGTTTGAAATAAACCTTGCCTGGCATTGCTGTGCTGTTCTGTCCGCCACAGGAAGGAAAGTTGCGAAATGTCTTCCGGCACGGCAGTACTGAAGAGCATTAGTCTACTTTGTCGGTGTTCCGCATCGCTAAGGCAACATACCGGCGCAGGTTCTCAGACTGATAGCTTGTCATCATTTTGTTGAGTACGACAAGGTTCAGCTGGTTCAGGAAATACTGCACCAGCTCCGGATCCTGCGAGTTTAAAAACTCTTCCTGGTCGGCAACTGATTTTTTGAAAAAGCCGATCATTTCTTCTACACTCAATTTCATGGGGAAAAAGTTTGTTGCTGAAATTACGGGTATGCTTAAAGAAAAGTTTTCAATGTGCCTGAGCTTAACATAGCTGTAACCGTGTGCCGACACGATCCTTGATGCCGCTTTGTTACGGTTCCGGCTCTTGTGCAGCAGATGCATCAAACTATGTACCTATAAAGACAGGGTGTACGCTCTGCGCACACCCTGACTGTTTCGTGGAGAAAAGTGATTAATGCCTGACGATCAGTTTTGCCGCTGTAGTGCCGGCAGCTGTGCCAACCTGCACGAAGTAGAGTCCGTTCTGCCAGCCGGCGGTACCCAATTCGATTTCATGAGTGCCTGACTGCAGGTAGGTATTCCCGGAAGTATACGCGGTTTTGCCTTGCAGGTCTGTTGCGCTGATACTGACCGGCCCTGCTGTTTCCAGGCTGATAGCAAGCGTGGCTTTGTCTGCAGCGGGGTTAGGGTACAGGGCAATAGCGGTGCGGACAAGGGGTGTTGTACCGATGCTCACCGGTGCTGAAGGCGCTATGAAGTCCGGGATCTTATTGGCGCCTTTCAGGCTGTAGACTACAATGTGGCTGAGGTTGCTTGTTGCGACGGGGATACCGTTTGCCGAAGGGCAGCTTTGGCCAAAATCATTATCGTTGCACAGGGCGATGGTGCTGTCGTTGATGATGGTGACACCTTCGGCTTTATCCAGGGCGGCGTCCCAGCCATTGGCCAGCAGGTCCATGGCCAGGCTTTTCTTTACGGCTTTCACGCCTTCGCCGGCCAGGCCGGCAGAGTCCGCCAGGCCTTCCAGTGTTTTGCCGCTGTACAGCCCGGAATTCACCACTGTAGCACCACTGATATTGATCCTGTACAGGCGTTTGATGTCGGTAGCACCGCGGGCAGCGGCTTCCAGTACCAGGAAGGTGGTGTCATTGATCGCGGTCATATCCCCCAGTTTCCAGTCCTGCAGGCGGATCATGTCGGCACCGGTGCCGATCACACCATCATTCAGGTACGCGAACATGCGCGTGGCATTCGTAGCCGGATCGATCTCGATCATACGGTGTACCCTGGTGGCTTCGCCTACTGCTTTGGTCGGGTAGAGCAGGGGGCTCTGGATAATGGCATATACTTTGCCGTTGGGCGCAATCGTCATATTCTCAAATCCGCGGTTGTTTTTGCGGTATTTAAACGCGGTGTCGATCAGTATGTCTTCAGGCTGCGCACCGGCCAGATTCGCGTAGGGCGAATAGCGGTTCAGGGCTACACCATTGGCATCCAGTTTCCATACCGAGGGGCCGTTCTCTTCTGCGATCCAGAAATTTCCTTTCTTGTCTACTGCTATGGCTTCACAATCAATGCTCCAGGCATCTTTAGGAGCCCTTTTGGCAGCAAAATTGGCGCAATCCTGTACCGTATCCGTAGAGGCCTCTTCGGTAGCGGTGCTGCCGAAGCCCGTGGGCAGCAGGTAGCCTACCGTAGCTGTGGCATTAGGCCGCTTAACGGTGATCGTTTTCAGGATCTGTACGGAATCGCCCTGGATCTTTACGCGATGGATCTTTGGTGCATAAGAGGGGAAACAGAACAGTTTGTCGTATGTAGGTTTGCAGCCTGTTGGGTTGGCGCTGGCACAATCTACGTTCACGCCACGGTCGGAGCAGGTCCAGAATTCCTTGCCGTCCGTACCGGGAATGACAGCCAGGGCGGAAAAGCCTGCTTCGCGGAAGCTGATGCCCATAAAGGTGCCGATGGGCGCAGAGTAATTGTTTTTGTAATCAGCTACTTTGCTGATTTGTGCCCGGCTTTCTGTAGTGCCGGACAGCAGGCCCAGGGCCAGTAATGCTGTGGTAAAAATCTGACGCATGCAATATGAAATTTTAGGATTCAAAACTATCCGCCCCGTGTTGCCGCAGTATTAGAGCCGTATTAAGCGTAGGTTATCTTTCGCTTGTTGTTGCAGCCCTGTTGTTTATGCGCAGCCTTGTTTTATTTCCGTTTTCCGTATGATCCGGAGTCTTGTAAAATTATCTTTGTGCCAACGTTGCTTCCTGCCGGGAGGATAAATGCGTATATAATGACCATACAATGAAAAAAATCATATTGATCCTGCTGATGGCAGGCTGTTTCTGTTCCGGGTTCGCTTTCCGGTCCCTGCTTGCCCCGGAAAGTCCTTCTGTGAAGAAAGTTACCGGCATCGGCGGTATCTTTTTTAAGTGTAAGGACCCGAAACAAATGCGGGAATGGTACAAGGTGCACCTGGGTTTGCAGACCAATGCCTACGGGGCCGTGTTCGAATGGCGACAGGGTGCGGACACCACGCGTAAGGGCTTTACGCAATGGAGCCCTTTCAGCGAAAAGACGCAGTACTTTGCGCCTTCTGCAAAAGACTTTATGATCAACTACCGGGTGGAAAACCTGGAAGCGCTGGTGCAGGAGCTGAAGCGCAGCGGCGTGACGGTAGTGGATACCATAGAGACCTACGACTATGGCAAGTTTGTGCACATCATGGACCCGGAAAACAATAAGATCGAACTCTGGGAACCGAATGACCTGGAATACGAAAAGCTGGGCCGGCAAATGGGTGCGGCTACAACGAAGTAGCAGGCAGCAGTATTCCCCCCGGCGGTGGAAAATACCGGTACCAGGTGCAGGCGTTATGGCAAGCAGGAACAAGAGATTTTTTGATCTGACGATACATCCGTTGATTGTCCTGTCGTAATTTGCTGTGACAAGCATAGCTATGAGCAACGAACAGCAACCCGAATTCTGGGAAAGAAATTTTACGGAAAAGCGGGAAATGTGGGGCCTGGACCCGGCGCAGTCCGCCTTTAAGGCAAAGGATATTTTCCGGGCGCAGGGCGCAAAAAGCATATTGGTGCCGGGCTTCGGCTACGGGCGCAATGCGCAGCTGTTCCGGGCGCAGGGCATGCAGGTGACGGGTATTGAAATATCGGCATCGGCAATCGCTATGGCCGAAAAGCATTACGGGCACTCTATGAAAATCTGGCATGGCTCCGTAACGGATATGCCTTTCGACGAAAAGCGGTATGACGGGATCTTTTGCTATGCGCTGATCCATTTGCTCGGTGCAGCAGAGCGCCGGAAGCTGATCAGCGATTGCTACAGGCAGCTGGCAGCCAATGGCCAGATGATTTTTACCGTGATCTCGAAGGAAGCGTCCACCTATGGCACCGGCACTTTGATCAGCAAAGACCGCTATGAGCAATTCGGCGGTGTGACTATGTTTTTCTATGACCGTATCTCGATTGAAGAAGAATTCGGTGCTGCGGGCCTGGAGGAGGTAAGCCGGATCACGGAGCATTTCCCTTTTTATTTTATCCGCTGCCGGAAAAAATAACAGCACTTTTAACCACAGGGTTGTCATCCCGCAGGGACCTGTACACGCTAAAATGAGGTGTATATAAAACGACAGATACCTGCGGCATGACAGCAGCATGTATGCTGTTTCTGGTAAAGGATAAGAAAATGCTGAGGGGAAGAACTGTTATACAGTAGCACTGGAAGAGCAAATAGGGTCACGTATCCTTCCGGCTAGGCTAAAATCCAAAAAGGAAGGGGCGCTATAGCAACAAAGGGCGACAGCCATGCTGCCGCTCTTTGCAGGGTAAGTAAAATGCCCGGGTGGCCGCAGGCAATAAACCCGGCTGCACCAATCCGATGAGCAAACGCTCACGTCTCAAACCAATTAAGGGTTGATGGTAAGCTCTACATAAGTAGGGTAATTGACCACATCTACATTGACCGTAGTCATGCTGGGATTCAATGTTACCGGGTAGGTGCCGTTCATGCGGCCGCATAAAGGAAAAGTCACTGCTCCGAGGAAGGTGCCGCCGGAATACTGCATGAAATTCACTTCATTAAAATTGTTGGGTGCCGGTACGGGAAAGCCCGGATAGGCCCAGCTGGCAGAAGAGGCCAGAACGGAAGAAAAAGATCCGGTGCTGATAAAATACATCAGCGTGGACCAGGTGGGAGCGCAGCTGGTGGTGACGGTATTGTCGCCGATCAGGGTACCGTACATGTCGTCAACGGTATTGTTCGTCCAGCGTACTTCTACCGTTTGCGCACTGCTGTGCAGGCCCGCCAGCAGGCAGGCGGCCAGGAATAGTTTTTTCATTTTAATATGGCTGTTGGTTTAGACAGCTGCTATAAAAATAGCAATGGAATTTATATTAACGAATTTCTATAAGATTTTATTATTAAGAGTTATTCTGCTCCCGGTGAATGGAATTAAGGCTATCATTTTTTCTGATTCCGCCAAAGTCAAAGAATATAAGCTTAACACTATGCTAGGCTCAGAAGTGGCTATCTTCGGTAACGCGAAAAGCACAGGAGTGCTGCCGCAACAAAAGCACCTGAATGGATCAGATACACCGGAAAGGATTTTTATTTGGCGCTTACGAAGCGCCGGAACAATCGCCTTTTGAGCGCTTGTTCGACCTGTTTAAAGAGCTGGTGACACATACCTCCGGCGATGTGGAAGAAGCCATAGACTGGATGCGGGAGCTGGATGAAACCTACAAACTGTCTACCCCAGAATACAGCATAGACGACTTCGTGGAGGACCTGAAGAAGAAAGGCTATATCCGGGAGCCGGCCGATCCGAACGGTGAAGGAGGCATGGAGCTGACGGCCAAAACGGAACGCCTGATCCGCCAGCAGGCGCTGAAACAGATCTTCGGCAACTTGAAGAAGAACGGCAGCGGCAACCATAAGACCAATTATTCCGGCAGCGGAGACGAACATACCGGCGAACTGCGGGAATACCAGTTCGGCGACGGCCTGGACCGTATTTCCCTGACCGAAAGCCTGAAGAACGCGCAGGTAAACAACGGATCGGATGAGTTTCAGTTGACCGAAAACGACCTGGTGGTTGAAGATGCCCGCTTTAAGGCACAGATGAGTACCGTGCTGATGATCGATATCAGCCACAGCATGATCCTGTATGGCGAAGACCGCATTACCCCGGCCAAGAAGGTGGCGATGGCTTTGGCCGAGCTCATCACCACGCGCTACCCGAAAGATACCCTGGATATACTGGTGTTCGGCAACGATGCCTGGACGATACCGATCAAAGACCTGCCTTACCTGCAGGTGGGGCCTTACCATACCAACACCGTAGCCGGCCTGCAATTGGCTATGGACCTGCTGCGGCGCAAACGCAACACGAACAAGCAGATCTTTATGATCACCGACGGCAAGCCCAGTTGCATCCGCGAGCGCGACGGTTCTTATTATAGGAACAGCATGGGCCTGGATCAGTATATCGTGGAACAATGCTACGCACAGGCGCAGCAGGCACGCAAACTGCATATCCCGATCACTACCTTCATGATCGCCCGCGATCCTTTCCTGCAACAATTCGTACAGGAATTTACCGAAGCCAACCAGGGAAAAGCATTTTATACCGGCCTGAAGGGCCTGGGGGAAATGATCTTCGAAGACTATGAAACCAACCGTAAAAAGCGGATCAAGTAAAAAGACAAAAAATACAGATGGATATACAGCAGATCAACACGATAGGCGCTTTGAAAAAGGCGGGTTATGAAAGCAAAAGTATCAAAGACGAGCTCAGGGCCAACCTGCGGCGGAAGATCGCTGCCGGCGAAACGGTCTTCGAAGGAGTATGGGGTTTTGAAAATACCGTCATCCCTGAGCTGGAGCGGGCCATACTTTCCCGGCACAACATCAACCTGCTGGGCCTGCGCGGACAGGCAAAGACGCGCCTGGCCCGCCTGATGGTGCATCTGCTGGATGAATGGATCCCTTTTGTCAGCGGTTCGGAGATCAATGACGATCCGTTCCGCCCTATTTCCCGTTATGCCTGCGACCTGATTGCAGGGCAGGGAGACGATACCCCCATCAGCTGGCTGCACCGGAGTGAGCGTTTTTATGAAAAACTGGCCACGCCTGACGTTACCGTTGCAGACCTGATCGGCGATATCGACCCGATCAAGGCGGCCAACCTGAAATTGTCTTATGCCGACGACCGGGTGATCCATTTTGGAATGATCCCCCGCGCCAACCGCTGTATTTTCGTGATCAACGAACTGCCGGACCTGCAGGCCCGCATACAGGTGGCCTTGTTTAATATCCTGCAGGAAGGGGACGTACAGATCCGCGGGTTTAAAGTGCGCATGCCTTTGGATCTGCAGTTTGTCTTTACGGCCAACCCGGAAGATTATACGAACAGGGGCAGCATCGTTACCCCGCTGAAGGACCGTATCGGTTCGCAGATCCTGACGCACTACCCGGAGACGGTGCAGATCGCCCGCAGTATTACAGAGCAGGAGGCCCGCCTGGACCAGCGCCAGAGTGACGCGATCCATGTGCCCGGCCTGGCCCGCGACCTGGTAGAGCAGATCGGTTTTGAAGCCCGCAAAAGTGAGTTTGTGGATGATAAAAGCGGTGTCAGTGCCCGTATGAGCATTACGGCATTTGAAAACCTGCTGAGCACTGCGGAGCGCCGTATGCTGCGGTCCGGAGCGGAACAGACCACAGTGCGCCTGTCTGACTTTATGGGCATTATCCCCTCCATTACCGGTAAGGTGGAGCTGGTGTATGAAGGAGAGCAGGAAGGTGCGGCCAAAGTAGCGGAGCAATTATTGGGGGATGCCGTCAAAACTTTGTTCGCAGAATATTTCCCCAAAATAGAGAAGCTGGAGCGCCCGGATGAACGCAATCCTTACCAGGACCTGGTGGATTGGTTTATGGAGAACGAACTGGAACTGATGGATGAAGACAGCGACCAGGACTATCGTTCTGTCTTGTCCGGCATTGTGCCGCTGCAACGCCTGATCGAAAAATACCAACCTGCTGTGCCGGAGGCAGACCGTTACTTCCTGGCCGAATTTATCCTCTGGGCCCTGACCGAATACAAGAAGTTAGGTAAGAACAGGTTTACCGAGGGCTACCAGTTCAGGGACCTGATGGGTGCGTATATTCGGAAACTGTAGATAAAAGACCGGTAAGGTTTTTAAAGAAAAGACCTATAAGGTTTCAAAAACCTTATAGGTCTTGTTGTTTGTGCCTGTTACTAAGAAGCCGGTACATAGCTTGTTTGAATGGTCAAAGGCTATTTCCTTTCCAGGCTTTTTGCCAAATCGTAATCCAGTTTTGCATTCATGATATCTCCTTTTTTCTCAAAGGCCTTGGCCCTGTTCCAGTAAAATCCGGAACAATGTAATAAAGGTTGTAAGGCGAGTGCTTTATTAAAATCAGCTATTGCCAGGTCAAAATGGTTGGCATGAAAATGGTCATAAGCTCTGTTCAGGTAAGCTTCCATATAATAAGGATCTATTTCCAACGCCTTGTCCAGGTCTTTTATAGCACCTTCATAATCCTTTGATTCCCCTTTTGCTACTCCCCGGTTGACATAGGCTTTGGCGTAACCCGGGTTCAACAGAATAGCCGTATCCAAATGGGCGATCGAACCTTTATAGTCCTTGATTTCAGCTTTTGCATAAGCCAGGTTAAGGTAACTCATGGGGTCGTCCGGGGCTAATGCTTTCGCTCTGGTCAGGTCTTCAAGAGCAAGCGAATATTGCTTCAGATCGCAATAGCACATGCCCCTGTTGGAGTACGCATCTGAAGCATGTTGCGGAAAACGTTTGAGTATCTTGTTTTGTTCGCTGACACAAGTATTGAATTCTCCAAGCTGATAGTATAAAAGTGCCCGCTTAAAGTAGGCTGCGACATCATCGCTGTCCAAATTCAAAAAGATATTCTGTACTTCTATTTCGTTCCTTATTGCAGGAAAGAAAGAAGTGTCTTTTGGAAGGTCAAGCGTTGATTTTAGCTGTGCGATACCACTGTAGAACGATAGTATCAAAAAGCTTGTCAATATTAGTGTTCTTATTTGCATTTGCTTATGCCTTCGGTATGCGCTTCAATGTTTCCAGCAGGTATTTCCAGAACTTTTGTACGGAGCTGATCTGTACCCTTTCATCCGGGGAGTGTGCGCCAAAGATATTCGGTCCGAAAGAGATCATTTGCATGCCGGGATAATTGGTGCCCAGGATGCCGCATTCCAGGCCGGCATGCACCGCATTCACATTGGCCGCTTCGCCGAACAACTCTTCATACAGTCCGCTCATCAGCTTGATGATCGGCGCATCCGGGTTGGGCTGCCAGCCGGGATACCCGTTGTTGCGGTTGACGCTTGCGCCGGCCAGTTCCAGCGTGCTGCTGATGGCGTTGGCCAGGTCTGTTTTTTCACTGTCTACCGAACTGCGCGTCAGGCACTGGATACTGTAGCTGCCGTCTTTGATCAGCACACGGGCCAGGTTGTTCGAACTTTGTACCAGGCCTTTGATATCGGGGCTCATGCGGTAGATGCCATTGGGGCAGGCATACAGGGCACGCAGTATCTTGTTTTGAAATGCAGCTGCCATTACCTTTTCCGGCATTGTGGCGTCTTCGATGAGCAGTTCCAGTTGCGGGTCTGTTGTGGCGTATTCTGCTTTCAGTGTTGCCGCCAGTGCTGTAAAAAGAGTATGTAGTGCATCATTTTTTGCTTTGTCTGCCGTGATGAGGGCAACGGATTCCCTGGGGATCGCGTTGCGCAGGCTGCCCCCGTCGATGCTGCTGATGCTGATGTTGTGTTCCTGTAAAGTATACAAGACACGGTTCATCAGCTTATTGGCATTGCCCCTGCCCAGGTGGATGTCGCCGCCGGAGTGTCCTCCGGTAAGGCCTTTAATGCGGATCGTATACGCCTGTTGGTTTGCGGGGCCTGCAATCGTTTCATAACTGCCCTGTGCGGTAAGGTCCAGGCCGCCGGCGCAGCCGATAGTCAGCTCGTGGTCTTCTTCCGTGTCCAGGTTCAGCAGGATATGCCCGTCCAGCAAACCGCCTTCCAGGTTCAGTGCGCCGGTCATGCCGGTTTCTTCGTCGATGGTGAACAGGGCTTCTATCGGCGGATGGGAGATGTCCGTGGCGGCCAGGATCGCCATAATGGTGGCTACGCCGATACCATTGTCTGCGCCCAGTGTAGTGCCCCGGGCTTTTACCCAGTCCCCGTCCACATACATGTCAATACCCTGGGTGTTGAAGTCGAATTGCGTATCGCTGTTTTTTTGATGCACCATGTCCAGGTGGCTTTGCAGGACGATGGTCCGGTGCCCCTGCCTATCGTTGGAAGCAGGTTTTTTAATGATGACATTCCCTGTTTTGTCGACACTGGTCGGTAAACCCAGGCTTTCGCCGAATGCTTTCATAAAGGCGATCACCCTTTCTTCTTTTTTAGAAGGCCGGGGTACCGCATTGAGGTCGGCAAAATGCCCCCAGAGGGCGGCAGGCTGTAGTTGTCTGATACTGTTGTCCATAGTTTGAAAATATACGGCAAGTTAAGCGATTATCATTTTTTTGCGTCACCCATCATCTTTCATCCATCCCTAAGCTCCCTGAGAGACACCTGCTTCAGGGTTAAATTTTATATCCCTTTTCATTTTCACATTTACTTGTACGGACCTTAAGATAACCTAAGGCATATGCCCGTTACGGCTGCGCTAATTTTGTTGCATTGTTAAACCGTAAAAGATAAAATTATGACAAACGAAAGCCAGATCGAAGTATTGAATGACCTCGTCCGCATCAACAACGACCGTATTGAAGGGTATGGTAAAGCAATTGAAAACATGAAGGAGGACAATGGTCTGTTGAACCCTTTGTTCAGCAGCCTGCAGCAGGACAGCCGCAAAAACAACCAGGACCTGAATGCCGAGATCAGTAAGCTGGGCGGCACGCCTGATACCGGTACCACCACCGGCGGTAAGATCTACCGCGCCTGGATGGATGTGAAGGCTACCTTCGGCGGAGACGATGCCAAAGCGATACTGGAAAGCTGCGAAGGTGGGGAAGATGCCGCCAAACGCGCCTACCAGACCGCAATGGAATCCGGCGACCTGGCCGGCGACACCGCAGCCCTTGTAGCCCGCCAGCAGGGCGACCAGCGTGCAGCACATGACAAGATCAAAGCATTGCGCGATCAGTATAAAGGCTAAGCAAATAGCAATCCGAATGAAGCGGCCGCAACACGAGTGTTGCGGCCGCTTTGCATAGTCAATTCCCTGCCGGAGTAAAGCTATTTTCCTGTTACCGGGGCTTGTTTGTCGCGGGTATTGTCGGCCAGGTTTTCGTCAGGCGTCAGGTTGCCTATCGCTACCTGTATCTTGTTCTCAATGCCGGACACGACCATGTCGTCGCCTTTCATCAATGCTTTATAGCCGTCTTTGGCCACATCTGCGGGGTCTGCCAGTTTGCTCATATCCTGCACGATCTTTGACTCCATCATTTCTGCCTTATTGAAAAAATCCGTACGCGTAGCCCCGGGCAATAATGCTGTTACCGTAATGCCTTTGTCTTTGACCTCGCTGCGCAGGGCTTCGGTAAACGAATGTACAAAGGCTTTGGTGGCATGATACACCGCCTGCCAGGGCCCGGGTGCTTTCGCGGCTACAGAAGACAGGTTCAGTATGCGGCCGCTGCCGCGCTGAACGAAGTCCTGCAGGAAATAGTGCGTGAGGCTGACCAGGGAGCATATATTCAGCTGGATGATGTCCATAAGCCGGTCCAGCTTACTGTCGGCAAAAAGCCCGTACTGGCCCTGCCCCGCATTGTTGACCAGCACATCAATATGGATGCCTTTACTCTTCACTGTTTGGTATAAGGCACCCGCCGCGTTGAAGTCAAAAAGGTCGCAGGGTATGGTAATGACTTCTTTTGCCCCTTCTTTTTCCAACAGGTTTTTTGCTTCTGCCAGTTCGGTTTCGCTGCGTGCTGCGATCAGGAGCTGGTAATTGTCTTTTGCAAACAGCCTGGCCAGTTCCAGTCCTATGCCACAGGTTCCTCCTGTGATCAATATAGATTTTTGTTCCATAATACTCAGATTTTTTACAAAGGTTTGCAGGATAGAGACCATAATGCTTATACAGTTCCCTCCATGCGCTTATACAATTGTCTTAATGGTCGTCCTCTTTTTGTACGCGGCGGGCAGCATAGCGGTCTTTAATAAACCGGTTGAAATAGCGGCCTTTCGACCAGGCATTGTTCAGGCCTGCGTATATCGCTTCCGGTACCTCCAGATAATGGTATACCAGGCCGGACACAAATGTGACCTGCAGCACCTGCCCGTCGGCCTGGTACTCTATTGCAGCGATAACACCGGAAGGCATTGCTTGCGTTTTATGCCCAGGGATTCAGCACCACCTTCACGCAATCGTCTTCCTTCTTTTTAAAGATGTCGTATCCGTGCGCGATCTGCGATAAGGGCAGGCGGTGCGTAATGATGTCATCCAGCGTTACCTTTCCTTCGGCCACATAGTTTAATAACTTGTCGATATGCTTGTGTACCGGGGCCTGTCCGCCTTTCAGGATCAGGCCTTTGTCGAAAAACTGTCCCAGCGGAAAATTGTCGTACGTGGTCGGGTAGAGGCCCAGCACAGAGACCGTGCCGCTGCGGCGTACCGCACTCATGCAGGCTTCGAGCACCTTGGTCGATCCTGCTTCCATATTGATCACCGCCTTTGCTTTCTCCAGCATATTGCGTGCCGGTTCGAAGCCGACCGCTTCCACGCAGAGGTCAGCGCCCCGGCCCTGCGACAGCGCGCGTATCTGTTCTACTACGTCTTTAGCGCCGTCTTCCCAGAGTATGGTTTCACAGTTGGCTGCAGTTTTGGCTTTGTCCAGCCGGTATTGGAGCGTATCGACAATGACGACCCTGCCGGCGCCGCGCAGCCAGGCGCTCTTGGCGGCCATAATGCCTACCGGACCGGCACCGAAGATGGCCACCGTTTCCCCGCCTTTCAGTTCACCCCAGTCTATGCCGGTATACCCTGTAGGGAAGATATCGGTAAGAAACAGTACCTGTTCATCACTCAGGTTGTCCGGTACAATGCGGGGGCCATAGTCCGCATACGGTACACGCACATATTCCGCCTGGCCACCATCATAACCGCCATACAGGTCGGTATAGCCAAACAGGGCGCCGCCCTTCTCCGTCAGCAGGCCGCCTTCCGGTCCGTAATGCTCGGGATTGCTGTTTTCGCAATTGCCCGGCACATCATGATTGCAGAAGAAGCAATGCCCGCAG
>JAEUVW010000066.1 GCA_016786525.1 Chitinophagaceae bacterium | reverse complement strand
GGACCCTGTGCTGCTGGCTGCCCTGCTGGCTGTGGCAGAATTATTGTGTTCCGTTATCTACTTGCCACTGGCTGTGCGGGCCTTCTGGCGCAGGGAGGGCCTGCATTTTGGTTATACCTCGGATATCGTGGCTTTACTGCCTTACCTGCTTGCGGTGTTTTGCCTTCTGGCAATTTTTACCGGGCCTTCCCTATGAGCCGGGGGTGATGAACGGGCGTGGTTTTAGCCGTACATTTGGACGCAAAAAATCAGAACCGCATGAACATCATCTCCTACAACCTGAACGGTATCCGCAGTGCTATGAAGAAAGGCTTTGCCGAATGGCTGGCCGAGGAAAACCCGGACATCATCGCGATACAGGAAACCAAAGCTACGGAAGATGTGGTCGATGCCTTACCCTTGCTGAAGCTGGGGTATGAGCTGTTCTGGTTTTCGGCCAACAAGAAAGGGTACAGCGGGGTAGCGGTTTTCAGCAAGATAAAACCCATTGCCGTGCATTATGGCAATGAATACGAGCAAAGTAATTTTGAGGGCCGGGTCATCACGCTGGAGTTCCCGGATTTTACGCTGATCAATGCGTACTTCCCCAGCGGCACCACAGGCGAGATCCGCCAGACCTATAAATACCAATGGCTGGAAGAGTTTTTTGCCTATGTGGCTTCTGTACAGCAAAAACAAGCCAACGTAGTGGTCTGCGGCGACTACAACATCTGCCACAAGGAAATAGACATACATGATCCGGTGGGCAATAAAAAAAGCAGCGGTTTCCTGCCCGAAGAGCGGGCCTGGATGGACAAATGGTTTGAACATGCCGGCTTTACCGATACCTTCCGCATCCACAACCAGAACCCGCACGAATACAGCTGGTGGAGCCAGCGTGCCGGTTCCCGCGACCGCAACAAGGGCTGGCGTATCGATTATATCAGCGTTTCCGAAGCGCTGAAACACAAGGTAAGCGCTGCGGCTATCCTGCAGCAGGTCAAACATTCCGACCATTGCCCGGTGAAAGCAGTACTGGATCTGTGATTTCAGGTTTTACTGATTTCAGATTTGTGATCTTTGATTGACGATTTTTCATAAACACTCATTTCAGCTTTTTGATGGCCTGATTTGCCCTTCCGGAATCAAAAATCCAAAATTCCCGGTGTGTATGGTTAAACACCCAACCAATCAAAAATCTGAAATCAGCAATCAAAAATCTTTTATCGTGCCAATTTCAGCTGCGCCTGCAATTGCCCTGCAGCGCTCAGCCTGACCAGGTAGATGCCGGGGGCCAGTTGACCCAGCTGCAGCAACACCGAATGGTCGCCCCTGAAACCTTCTTCGGTGTGGCGGTATACTTCCTTGCCCGTCATATCCACGAGCTGAATGTCATAGGGTGTTGCCTGGTCTGCAAAGAAGTCCAGGTAGCTGTGCTGGTTCAGCGCCGGGTTGGGATATAAGCTTACGTTTGCCGTCACCGGGGCCGTGCTGGCCAGTGCGGTGGGTGTATATTCTTCGTAGTAATAGTAGGTCGCGGCCGTATAGGTGGCCGGTTTGAAAGCAGCGCCATCCCACTTAAAGAGCAGTGCTTTGCTGACGTCGCTGTAGCTGTCATAATGGTATTGCGTCAGGTAATCGTCTGTCCACTTTGTACCGTCCCACTGCAATTGCCTGGCCTCCGTAAGGGTGGTGCCGGTGTAGCCGAACGCATAGACCTGTGTGGCCCCCCAGGTCTTGCTGCTGTTGTCCCATTGGAACAGGATATGGTTCACCAGCAGGCCGCCGGTATAGACCAGGGAATCCTTCGCATAGTTCTGCCAGGCGGATAGGGTGGTGTTCCATCTTTCTGTGAGGTCTTCGGAATAGGGGCCTTTGGCGAAATTGTATGATTTCCTTTCTACGTTCTGCCAATCGCCTTTGGTATTGTTCCAGGACTGTGTGGTTTTCTGTGTTGTGTCCTTCCCCGAAAAAGCCAGGTATAAGCGCGACTTGTTGTAAAAGGCCGGGCTTACGCTGCCTGAGCTGTCCCACAAAGCGGTGGTGATGTTGTCGATGATTCCGGAAGTATAGCTGTAATTTGTTTTGGAGTAGTATTTCAGCTCACTCAGGAAAAGACTCCTGTAGGTGTAGCTGATCACTTCATCCAGCAGGCCTGCTTTGTAGGTGTATTCGTTCTTGGTCCGGTTCAGCCAGCCCCTGCTGCCCATTTTCTTCTGTGTTTCATCCAGTATCAGCTTGCCTCCTATATAGGTATAGGTTGTCCTTGTTACAGAGTCCCAGGCGCCTAAATTCCAAATGTAGGAGACTTCGTAGGTCACTTCATTATTGCTGTTGTATATTTTCTGCGTTTTTGTATTGGGCTGCATAGGGTCAGGCAGTTCGGCTCGGTACCGCTCGTTGGAGGCAGCTTTGTCGTAGGTGAAGTAGGGCATGATACTCGGGAAACGGTAGTGGCCCATGCCGCCAAACCATTCCAGTTTCGTGCTGTCTGTCTTCAAATAGCCGTCAGTCGCAGAGTAGTCATATTTTGCTTCTGCGATAATCCTTCTTTTGGTCTCCGTTGTTTTAGCCAGTGACTGTCCCAGTCCGGCTTTAGGGCCGGTGTATTGGGCATGTGCCGTGGTATGGGCTGTGAGCACAGCAGCAAACAGGAATGTGGTGGGTAAATATTGATGCATAAATGTTGTTTGGGTTTTACCGTTTTTAGGGCCGGGTCAGCACGAATTTTAAAGTGGGGAGGCCTTCTGTAAGAAGGGTAAAGGTCATGCCATGCGTTTTCGTCGCCAGGGTGCCGCTGCCGGAATATTGCAAGGAAGAGCCGGGTTTGCTTTGTGCCGGAATCGTCAGGGTACCTGTGCTGCAGTCCAGGTCTCCGTAAAAATCGGCTTCCGTATTGTTCCTTTCGTAGAAGTACAGGCGGTTCGGCTTATCTTCTTTGGTGAGGGCGGTGTATTTCGTATTATTGAACTGCTCTCCCGAGGATGCGTAAGTGACTGCTGCGCTGTAGCCTCCTGCCATGAACGCTGCGCAACTGAGTCTGATGCTCATGTTGAAGGAAACGGATTGGGTGCCGGCGTTTGCAGCCTGGGCATTGATCGTCAGCGGGTAGGTACCCGGGGCGATATAATCATCGTGGCTGAAGCGCAGCAGGGTTTCAAAACCGGGTGTACCGGCAGAGTCGGCGAAGCGGGCGTTCAATCCTTTGGGCAGGCCGCCCAGGCTGAGCTGAACGCTGCTTTTATCTCCCGATGTATACGTTACATTGACGGCCTGATCCAGTGCGCCATAAGCGTAGACCGTGTCTTTGGGCCCGCTGATAGTATAGACCATCGCCTCCTTTTTGGGTTGTTCTTTTTCTTTTTTACAGGAATAAAGTGCCGAAAGGGTGAGGCAGGATAAAACAAGGTACTTTTTCAATATATTGGATTTGCAGACAAAAATAGAATAAAAGCCTATTTGTTCCTGCTGTGCTGTCAGGCATTAACCGGTTTTTCACCAATGAACGCCGAAGCCATGGCTCCGATCACCTGTTCTATAGGTGTGTAGCGGAAGCCGGGCAGGGCCTGCAACAGTTTTTCATTGTTGTAGCAGCACTTCATTTGTGCGGTACGCGTGGTCTCTTTCGTTACTGTAGCTTTTTTGCCGGTAATCGCTTTGCGCAGGGCGTTCCAGCGCCACAGCAGGCCGGTGGCCCATCCGGGGGCTTTGATGGAAGGCGGTTTCCTGCCCAGGGCCCGGGCCATCAGCGTAAAGATTTCCCTGTAAGCATGGTTGCCCTCGCAGATAATAAAGCGCTCTTCGGCAATGTCGCTTCCCATCAGCTGTATCATGGCGCTGACGACATCGTGAACACCGACCCAGCCATTGACGCCTTCGGTATAAAAAGGGAATTCGCGGTCTGCGATCTGCATCAGCCGGGCTGATCCTTCCGACCACTTGCCGGGCCCCAGGATAATGGCAGGATTCACGATCACTGCGTTCAGGCCTTCGGCCATACCCCGCCAGACTTCCATCTCCGCCAGGTACTTGCTGCGTGCATACGCGGTATTGTTTTTGCTTTCTTCCCAAAAATCGTTTTCGCTGAGCGGTTTGTCCAGGTTACCGCGGCCCAGTGTTGCGATGGAGCTGACAAACAACAGTTTGCGGATACCGGCTTCCAATGCGGTATTCACTACGTTTGCCGTACTCTCCGTATTGACCTGCTGTATGTGGTATTGATCTGCCGCCTCAAAGGAAACTTTGGCGGCACAATGGTACACTGTCGTAATGCCTTCGAACGCCTGCTCTACCGCAAATACATCCAGCAGGTCGCAGGGCATCCAGCTCACATTCGGTAAGCTGCGCAGCAATTCATCTGGAGGATTGCGATAATACAGGGCACGGACGGGCACTGCGCCGGCACTCAGGCGTCGCACTAAGTGCTGGCCTAAAAATCCGCTGGCACCGGTGACGAGGATCATTTGTTGACGAAAAGTTTAATAATGGAAAATTGAAAATGCGTAGTTGAAAATTGAAAATGTACAGTTGAAAATTTGAAAATGTACAGTTGAAAATTTGAAAACGGTATTCTTTGCTCCTACAACCATTTTCTCATTTTTCATGCTTCAGATATTCATTAAATAAAAGTTAC
>JAEUVW010000061.1 GCA_016786525.1 Chitinophagaceae bacterium | reverse complement strand
ATAAGAAAAAGATCGCCGAATTGCAGGAGCTCGTTGAAGGCGTGCAGGTCCTGTCCCTGAACGATATCGGCTTCGACCAGGCTATAGAAGAACCATACCTTACCTTCAAGGAAAATGCCTTGCAGAAGGCAAAAACCGTATTTGCGTTCTGCAACCAGAACGTGTTGTCCGACGATTCCGGTATTTCCGTGCTGACCCTGAACAACCAGCCCGGCGTATTCAGTGCACGCTATGCCGGCGAAAATGCTACCGACCAGGAAAACCTGGACAAACTGCTGCAGGATATGCAAGGCAAAGAGAACAGGAAAGCATTTTACACCGCCGTTTTATGCCTGGTATGGGATGGGGTACCCCGTTACTTCGAGGGAACCTGCCACGGTACACTCATTCACGAGCCCAGGGGCAGCAACGGCTTTGGCTACGATCCTATCTTTATTCCCGACGGGTATGAGCACACCTTTGCCGAATTGCCGCCAGAGGTCAAAAAGAAGATCAGTCACCGTGCACAGGCCATGCAGCAGCTCGGCGATTTCCTGCGAACGCACAAATAGGGATCTTTTTAATTAAACGTTTGTTTAGTTTTAACATTTCTTCACAAATTTCCATTGATACATTTGCATCCTTCAATCTATTGTATCTGTGGAACTGGCTCAACTTGAAAAGATCTCAAAGGCCCTAGCCGATGCTTCCAGGCTTAAGATCCTGTATTACATGGCAGGCCTGAAAGATTATTGCGCCCATTGTTCTGAGATTGTCAGCATGGTCAAACTGGCGCAACCTTCTGTAAGTCATCACCTGAAGACATTGCTGGAAGCAGACCTCGTCTCTCTTGAAAAAGAGGGGAGGAATCACCTGTACACAGTGAACCGCGCAGTCCTGCATGCATACGCAGCACAAATCAACCGGATTGCCCGTTGATCAATGGAGCAGAAGAAAGTAAAAACAGTGGGCCCTGCACAGGGAGTGCAGGGTACAAAGAGACAAACTATGAAGAAACGTTTAAGATGGGGTAGCAACAGGGCCGGCAGACTGGCCTTGCTGCTGTTGTCTTCCTTATCCGCTGCAGCACAGGCTCCGGCATCCAACCCGGTATTGCCCGAAGTGACCCTGCAAAGCGCCATAGACTATGCGATCAGATATCAGCCCCGCATACAGCAATCGCTGATCGATGAAGAGATCACGAATGCCAACATACGCAGCCGCTTGTCGGACTGGTATCCGCAGGTCAATTTCAACTACAACCTGCAGCACAACTTTATCCTGCAGACCAGCATCATCGGTGGCAACGCGATCAAGTTCGGGGTAGACAATACCTCCTATGGGCAGTTTACTTTGTCCCAGGCCTTGTTCAACCGCGATGTATTGCTGGCCAATAAGACGAAGAAAGACGTGCGCCTGCAATCGAGGCAAACGACCGAGAGCAACAAGATCGACCTGGTCGTCAATGTGACCAAAGCATTTTATGATGTACTGGCGACGCAGCAGCAGATCAGGGTGGCCGAGGAGAATATTGCCCGCAATGAAAGAAGCCTGAGAGACGCCACCAGCCAGTACCAGGCCGGTGTGACCGACAAGATCGACTACAAGCGTGCGACCATCAGCCTGAACAACATCAGGGCTACGAAGAATGGCGCCGTGGCCTTGCTCGATGCAAAAGTGGCCTACCTCAAATCCCTGATGGGCTACCCGGAAAACGAAACCCTCGCTGTCGTGACAGATAGCCTGGCTATGGAAAACAGCATTTACCTGGACACCCTGCAGCAACCGGATTATACGGCCAGGGTAGAGTACCGCCAGCTCGAAACACAAAGAAGCCTGCTGCGCTCCAGTATACAATATAACAAACAAAGCTTCCTGCCTACCGCCTCGCTGATCGGCGCGTATAACCTCAATTATCAGAACAACGATTTCAACAAGCTGTACCTGAACAATTTTCCCAACTCTTATGCCGCTGTGACGGTGGGCTTACCCCTGTTCCAGGGCGGCAAACGTTGGGCCAATATCCGTGCCGCGAAACTGCAATTGTCCCGCAGCGATGAAGATGTAATCAACATTAAAAATGTAGTGAACCAGCAGTATGAACAATCGCTGGCCACCTATAAAAGCAGCCTGGAGAATTACAATGCCTTAAAAGAAAACGTATCGATTGCTCAGGAAGTATACGATGTCGTACAGCTGCAATACAAATCCGGTATCAAAACCTACCTGGAAGTGATCACCGCCGAGACCGACCTGCGGAGTGCCCAGATCAATTATTTCAACGCCCTGTACCAGGTGCTGGCCGGTAAGACCGACGTGCAGAAAGCCCTGGGCCAGATCACCTTTACCACACCATAACGCTTACAAATTTTTTAAACTGAAACAATGAAGAACCGATATCAATATATTCCCGGACTGCTCCGCTACAGCGGCATCGCTTCCCTGTTGCTGCTGGCCTCCTGCGGGGGCAAGAACGAAGGGCCCAAAGCGCCACCGCCACCATCGGTAGTGGTGCAGCAGGCACAGGCTACGAATGCCGTATTTTACGACGAGTATCCTGCCACTGTTACTGCATTGGAGATGGTAGAACTCAGGCCCCAGGTCAGCGGCTTTATCACCGGCGTTCATTTTGCCGACGGCGCCCGTGTCAAAAAAGGGCAGTTGTTGTACACCGTAGACGAGCAATTGTATTCCGCCAACTATGCACAGGCCGTAGCCGGCCTGCAGGTGCAGGAAGCCAACCTGGTCAAAGCGCAGAAGGACGCAGACCGCTACCACGAGCTGGATAAGAACGAAGCCATTGCAAAACAGATGGTGGACAATGCAGATGCCGCGCTGGAAGTAGCCAAAAAGCAGGCGGCCGCCGCAAAAGCCAATATACAGGCTGTGCAGACCAGCGTGCGCTACACGAAAGTCTATGCACCCTTCGATGGTGTGATCGGTATCTCGAATGTAAAAGTAGGAGCAGCAGTAACAGCAGGTCAAACCGTACTGAATACGGTGTCTACTGATGGCAACCTGGCCGTAGACATCAATATCGAGCAAAACGACATCTTCCGCTTTACGAAGCTGCTGGGCGAAAAAAACAATGCTTCGGATTCTACCTTTAAGCTGGCCTTCGGTACGCAGGAATATCCTTACCCCGGCCGTATCGTGCTGCTGGACAGGGCTGTAAACCCGCAGACCGGTACCATCAAAGCCAGGCTGGACTTCCCCAACCGCGACAACATGCTGCGGGCGGGCATGAACGGAGTGATCCGCGTGAAGAATACCGAAGGGCACAATGCCGTCGTTATCCCCTTCAAAGCGGTGGTAGAGCAACTCGGAGAATACTTCGTGTACATCCCCGGCGACAGCAACAAAGTATCGCAGCGCAAAGTAGTGCTGGGCAATGCACTGGGTGCCGATATCATCATCAAAGACGGGTTGAAGGCCGGAGAACCCATTGTTGTGGAGGGGGTACAAAACCTGCGCGAAGGGGTGAAAGTCAATACCGGGGCGCCTGCAGCCGCTGCAGCTCCCGGCAAATAGTTATCAACGAATTGGTTGCCCCGGCAACATAAAGCAGCAACAAATGATTGCAGATACTTTTATCAAAAAGCCGGTAACGGCCATTGTTATTTCCGTCGTCATCGTACTGGTCGGCATCATTGCGATGTTGAACCTGCCCGTGGCGCAATACCCCAACATTACCCCGCCCACCGTGACGGTATCCGGCAACTTCACCGGTGCGGATGCGCAAACGGTAGAGCAGACGACAACCACTGCCATTGAAACCCAAATCAATGGTACCCCGGGCATGACCTATATGTCCAGCAACAGTACCAGCAGCGGGCAAAGCTCCATCAACGTGAACTTCGACATCGGCACGGATGTGAACATCGCTGCACTGGATGTACAGAACCGCGTGAGCGTGGCGCAACCGACCCTGCCCGATGCCGTAAAACGTTTGGGCCTTACAGTACGGAAGCGTAATCCCAGCATCATGGTGGCCCTGGCCATCTATTCGCCCAAGGGTACCCACGACGCCACCTTTATTGGTAACTATGCGAATATCTATCTTAAGGATGCCTTGCAGCGTGTGCCCGGTGTTGGGGACATCGTGTCCCGCGCCGACGACTTCGGTATGCGCATCTGGCTGAACCCCTCCAAGCTGGCCAACCTGGGTATGACGCCCGCGGATGTCACGGCTGCCCTCGCCGAGCAGAACCTGCAGATCGCTGCCGGTACGGTAGGCGGCAACCCGCAACCCAACAGCCAGACCTTTGAGTACAGCATCCTGACCAACAGCCGCCTCAATACGGTAGAGCAGTTCGAGAATATTATTGTCCGTACCCAACCCGCCACCGGTACCATTGTGTACCTGAAAGACGTGGCCCGTGTGGAACTGGGTAAATTCGACTACGGCAGCAACGCCTTTGTGAACGGCAAGCCCGCAGCGTTTATCCTCATCTACCAGGCACCCGGCGCCAATGCGCTCGAAACCTTTGAAGGCATCAAGAATGCGATGACGGAGCTGAAAAAATCCTTCCCCAAAGACCTGGATTATGCAATGCCGCTGGAGACTGTTACCGTGGTAAAAGTGTCCATCAATGAAGTATTGCATACACTTGTGGAAGCCTTGCTGCTGGTGATCTTCGTGGTATTCCTGTTCCTGCAGAACTGGCGCGCGACCCTGATCCCCGTATTGGCCATCCCCGTGTCGCTGATCGGTACCTTTATCTTCTTTATCCCCTTCGGGTTTACGATCAACACCCTGACCCTGTTTGCCTTCGTGCTCGCCATCGGTATCGTGGTAGACGATGCCATCGTGGTGGTGGAAGCCGTGCAGCATTATATCGATCATCATAAGCTGTCGCCTAAGGAGGCTACCCGCCGGGCTATGAAAGATATCTCCGGCCCGGTCATTGCCATCGCGCTGATCCTGGCTGCCGTATTTGTACCGGTAGGATTCATACCCGGTATCGTAGGCCGACTGTACCAGCAGTTCGCCATCACCATAGCGGTATCGGTGATCATTTCGGCTTTCGTGGCCTTGTCGCTGACACCGGCTTTGTGCAGCATTATGCTGAAGCCGTCGAAAACAGCAACGGACAAGAAAAACAAACTGGACAAATTCTTTGATTGGTTCAATAAAGGTTTCGGCCGCATGAACCGTTCGTATACCAGCGGCGTAGCCAAATGGATCCGTGCCACGCCCCTGGTGCTGGTCTTCCTGGGCTGCCTGTTCGTAGGACTGTTCTTTATGTTCAAATCCAAACCTTCCGGTTTTATTCCTTCAGAAGATGAAGGCCGCCTGTATGTAACCTACGAGATGCAGGAAGCCGCCTCTACGACCAGAAGCAAGGAAATGCTGAAAGACATCCTGGCGCGTGTGGAGTCTGTACCGGGCGTGCGCCTGGTGGGTGGCCTGGCCGGCCTGAACATCATCAGCTTCTCCAACAAATCCAATGTCGGTACCCTGTTTGTGAACCTGCATACCTGGGACGACCGGAAATCGAAAGAGACGCAGCTGGAAAATATCATTGCGGAGATCAGGAAGAAAACAGCGGATATTAAAGAAGCACGCGTACTCGTGATTGCCCCGCCGGCGATTCCCGGCCTGGGCCAGACCGCGGGCTTTACCTTCGAGCTGCAGCAGACCACCAGCACCGACGATATCCAGAAGTTCGAAGCGGTAGCGAAAAAATTCCTTGCCGATGTAAACCAGCGGCCCGAGATAGCGATGGCCTATACCTTCTTCACCACGCATACGCCCAGCTACCAGGTCGATGTAGACAAGGAGAAAGCCAAGAAAATGGGCGTGTCCATCTCCGACGTGTACAGTACCATGTCAACGCTGATGGGCAGCAGCTACATCAACGACTTCAATATCTATGGGCGCAACTTCCGCGTGATGGCGCAGGCTGATAGCAGCTTCCGCAGTTCAGTCAGCGAGTTGGGTAAATTTTATGTGCGCAACAACCTCGGCGGCATGGTGCCCCTGAGTTCGCTGGTATCGGTAAAAGTGGTCGAAAGTCCTTCATTGATCTCCCACTACAATATCTACCGTTCGGTAGAGATCAACGGATCGCCGAAGCCCGGCTACTCCAGCGGCCAGGCCATCGAAGCACTGAAAGAAGTAGCGAAGACTTTGCCTGCAGGATACGGTTATGAATTCTCCGGCCTCAGCCGCGAGGAGATTTCGGCGGGCAACAGTACCGGCATTATCTTCGGTATCACGATCGTGTTTGTATTCCTGTTCCTCGCGGCCCTGTATGAAAGCTGGTCTATACCTTTCTCCGTATTGTTTGCCGTACCGATCGGGGCCTTCGGCTCTATCCTTACCTTGCTGTGCCTGCCCGGCCTGACCAATAATATCTATGCGCAGATCGGTCTCATCACGCTGATCGGACTTGCAGCAAAGAACGCCATCCTGATCGTGGAGTTTGCCAAAGAAAGGGTAGA
>JAEUVW010000054.1 GCA_016786525.1 Chitinophagaceae bacterium | reverse complement strand
AGAATGAAGGTGACTTTGTCACCACCGCGCGCAACGCCACTCCCGAGATCATCAACTTTATGTCCAAACATGGCCGCGGCCTGATCTGCGCGCCGATCACCGCAGAGCGCTGCGACGAGCTGAATCTCAACCTGATGGTTGAAAACAATACAGTACTGCACCAGACCCCCTTTACCGTATCGGTAGACCTGATCGGGCACGGCTGTACTACAGGTATCTCTGCGCACGACCGCTCCAAGACGGTGCAGGCGCTGATCAACCCCGATACCAAACCCGAAGAACTGGGGCGTCCCGGCCATATCTTCCCCCTGCGTGCCCGGCCCGAAGGCGTGCTGCGCCGCTCTGGTCACACTGAAGCTACGGTGGATCTGGCCATACTGGCGGGGCACGAACCTGCCGGTGTGCTGGTAGAGATCATGAACGACGACGGCACGATGGCGCGTATGCCTGAGCTGCTGGAGATCGCGAAGAAGTTTGACCTGAAGATCATCTCCATCAAAGACCTGATCGCTTATCGCCTGGAGCAGGAAAGCCTGGTAGAAGAAATGGTGCGTGTGGCCATGCCTACCAAGTTCGGCAATTTTGAACTGGTGGACTTCAAGCAAAAAAACAGCGGCGAACAGCACCTGGCCCTGGTAAAAGGCAGCTGGGAGCAAGACGAGCCCGTACTGGTGCGGGTACACAGCTCCTGCGTGACGGGCGACGTGCTGCACTCCCTGCGCTGCGACTGCGGCGAACAGCTGGAGGCCGCCATGAGGATGGTAGAGGCGGAAGGAAAAGGCGTAGTGATCTATATGAACCAGGAAGGCCGTGGCATCGGCCTGGCCAACAAGCTGAAAGCGTATAAGCTGCAGGAAGAAGGCAAAGATACCGTGGAAGCGAACCTGGCCCTGGGCTTTAAAAATGACGAGCGCGACTATGGGGTAGGGGCCCAGATACTCAGGCACCTGGGTGTATCCAAGATCAGGCTGATCAGCAACAACCCTCGCAAGCGGGCAGGACTGCTGGGCTATGGCCTGGAGATCGTGGAAAATGTGCCGATAGAGATCGCTTCCAACCCGCATAATGAGTTTTATCTCAAGACCAAGCGGGATAAATTGGGGCACGAGATCATGAAGTAAAGAAATTTCCTTTAATTTGCCCGGACATCTGCCTTAGCCCGTTTTGAAAATACTTTTTCTCGCCAACCGCGTGCCTTACCCGCCTTTCCGGGGTGATAAGCTCAAGATCTATAATCTTGCCAAAAGGTTGTGCCGGCAGCATGAGCTGCACCTGCTCACCTTTGCGCAGACAGAAGAAGACTGGGGCTATGAGCAGGAACTGGCTAAGATATTTACCTCTGTGCAGTTTGTCAGCCTGCCCAAATGGCGATCGATGCTGCATTGCATAGGAGGTGTATTCGATTCAATCCCTTTCCAGGTCCATTATTTTAAGAGCGGGGCCATGAAGCATGCCCTGGCTGCTTTACTGTCGCGCGAATCGTTTGATGTGGTCCATGTGCAGCACCTGCGTATGGCTCAATACCTGGAACACTACACGGCTATTCCCCGCATACTGGACCTGCCCGATGCCTTTTCATTGTACTGGAGACGGAAGCAGGAAACCACGGGCAATCCCGTCCTGCGTTTTTTTGAGCGCCTGGAACAAAAAAGGGTGTATCGCTATGAGCGTATCCTGGAGCAGTACCAGCTCAGCCTCGTCTGTTCCCGGGAAGATAAGGCTTACCTGCAACAGGAGCATGGGCTGAAGCACATTGAGTTGTTGCCCAACGGCGTGGATACCGATGTGTTCTATCCGAGGGTACATGATTATACGCACCAGCATACCCTGCTGTTTACCGGCAATATGGATTATGGGCCGAATATCGATGCTGTCTGTTTTTTTGTGCAGGATATCCTCCCGCTGATCCGCAGGCAGTTTCCCGGTGTACGTTTTGTGATCGCAGGACAACGCCCCGTAGCCAGGGTGCGGGCGCTCGCCAACGAATCCATTACCATTACCGGCTTTATCCCCGATTTGTCTGTACAATATAATGAGGCCAGTGTGGTCGTTGCCCCCCTGCGCTTTGGTGCCGGTACGCAAAACAAAGTACTGGAAGCGATGGCGATGGGTGTGCCGGTAGTCTGCTCCCATATCGGGTTTGAGGGCCTGGGTATCCGCAGCGGTGAAGGCGCCGTGATGCAGACCTCCCCCGATGGTTTTGCGCAAAGTGTCATCGAACTGCTGTCTTCAGAAAGCAGGAGGCGCGAAGTAGGGGAGCAGGGCATACAGGTGATCCGGTCCCGTTTCAGCTGGGATATCGTCACACAGCAGCTGGAGGGGTATTGTAGCACCCTTGCTGCCGGGCGGGATTAAACAGCCTTTTGGGGTCTAACTACTGATTAAGCCTATTTTCTTTGAATGGGCTATAGCTTCCCGGCTGTCGCGGAAATAGCAGGTAGCCATACCGATCTCTTCGATATTCTGTAAGGACGCCAGTGTTTTTTCTTTTTTTGCGGGTCCCGTCTGCCGGATGTATACGGCTTTTACATTGACCGGGAAGATCTTGCAGATGTCTTCATACAGATCCGGATCCTGCTGGGCATCGTCGCCCAGCAAGGTAAAGCTGATGCCGGGATAGAACTCAAGAATGTGTTTGATCTTTTCAAATTTATGATGGTGATCGCCCCGTCCGCTCAGGAAAAAGTCGGTAAGGCCGGTCTTGATATTTTTCAGCAGCAGGACAGCCCGCGGCAACTGGTGCAGTTCTGTAAAATCCACGATGAAACGGTACAGGTTCCACTCACTGCTGGATACGTAGAAGAAGGCATTCTGTTCCTCTCGGTTGTTCCTGCCCGAGCTGCTCAGGGCCTGGTAATGGGGGACCACATCAGCAAATATTTTCCGTTTATGGACATTGCGGAACAGCAGGACCAGCAGTTTCCGTACCGGGTTGCGTGTATGAGAGACCAGGAAGGTGTCGTCGATATCGGAGATAAAGCCCAGTTTCCCTTCGTGCGGTCGTATAAAGCTGCCGCTGCTCCGCAGCTCTTCCCCCTGGTGGACAATACTTACTTCATAGGAGACCCAGCCATGACGGGTTTCCTGCTCCAGCGGAATGCTGAATTTAAAATAGCCGTCGTCCAGGGATTTGGTATGGATCTTTTTGCCGTTGAGATGCAGGTACACATCTGCGTTGCCGATCGTTTTGACCCGGAAAGTCCGTATCACTGAACGGGCATTCCGCAATGATTTTTTTTGAAAATCATAATCATGTTTTTGATCCGGTTGCAGCACATGCCCCATCACGATCAACTCTTCCTTGTTGGCATAGCCCCGGTATAATTTTAAAACTGGCTTCATACAAATGCTCTACTTTTGAGTTGTACCGTACGACAAAATACGGGTTAAATTCCGATAAAGCAGGCTAAGAGTATGCGAAAGAAATTTTTGTACGTGGTCAATCCGGTCTCGGGTGGCGATGATAAGGAAGCGCTCACTGTAGCGATACACTCATTGGCTGCTGGCGCAGGTATAGAACTTATTACTTTTGAAACAAGCGGCGGGCCGGAAGACGGGCCGCTGTTGCAGGAACGGTATCAACAACACCGGCCGGAGCGGGTGATCATTGCCGGGGGCGACGGGACCATCAAATTTGTAGCCGAACTGCTCGAAAAAGAGCCGGTGATCCTGGGTATTGTCCCTGCAGGTTCTGCCAATGGCCTTTCTGTAGACCTGGGCTTGCCGCAAAGCCTGGACGAGCAGCTGCAGGTAGCTTTTTTCAACGATGCAGCCGAATTGGATATGGTCTGTATCAATGGCCGGAAAAGCCTGCACCTGAGCGATATCGGCCTCAATGCCGAGCTGGTGCGCAACTATGAGCAGAGTACGCTGAGGGGCAAGCTCGGCTATGCCATACAGGCGGTCCATACGCTTACTGATGAGGAAATTCTCTTTTCGGTAAGGGTAGAAGCAAACGGCGAGCTGTTTGAGTCTCAGGCCAAAATGGTGGTGATCGCCAATTCCCAGAAATACGGTACCGGGGTAACCATTAACCCCGGCGGGGTAATGGACGACGGGCTGTTTGAGATCGTGGTCCTGAAAAACCTGGGCCTGGGTGTCTTCAGCCGTATCGTGATGGGCGATATGCCTGTAGATACAGGCGATGTCAGTATTATTGCTACGGCCAAAGCCCTGATTACGACGGATATACCCGTACACTTCCAGGTAGACGGTGAATACTGCGGCGAAGTATCCAGGCTGGATGTCTTCGTACTCCCGCGGCAAATGAGGCTGGCTGTGCCGGAGTCTTTTACCCGCAGTGATCGGTAACGAATTTTTCCCTCCGCAAAAAGCAGGCCAAAGCAGGCTGAACGGATTTTTTTTTCATCCACCCGGGAAATAAGTATAGGGCCAGCTCCCGCATACAAATATTTTTGTCTTTTATAAGATTTAAAGGCAGTCCCCGCCAGCTGTTTGAAAAAACAGCCCAGGTTGCTTCCAATGCTCCGGCTACCGGCCCGGGCT
>JAEUVW010000012.1 GCA_016786525.1 Chitinophagaceae bacterium | reverse complement strand
AGAAGCCGTGAGGTAATAACGTCCTACGTCTGAGAACTGCACTTTGCTGATCTTCAGCGGCTGGTCTACCAGGCTGATGCCGTTACCGCTCCACAGGTAGCTGATACCCGGCTCGCGCAGGATGTCCACTGCCAGGTCGGTATTCTGGCACAATACATATACGTCGTTGAACTTCTGGTGCTTCGGTGTCGGTGTGATCAGCAGGTTCGTCGTAGAAGGCATGTGGATACATTCACCAACCTGCACCCGCAGCGTATAGGTACCGCCGGAGTTTTCCGTGGTGGTGAAGGTCGGGTTGCGCTCCGTAGAACTGAAGCCATCGGGGCCGGACCAGCTGTAGGTAGCACCGGCAATAAAGGGTGCTGACAGTATGACTTCTGCATCGACGCACAGGGGGCCGTTGTTGGTAATGGGCGGTCCGGGAGGCGCGGGGTCTACCAGCTCCACAGGGCCATAGTAGGCGATGCTCTTACAGCCATATTTGTTGGTAATGGTGAAGGTGGCATAAGAACCGCCTTTCAGGCCGCTGAGGGTATAGCGGCCGGAACCGTCTGTAGTGATGGATACCGGGGTAGCGGGGGTGCCGTCTTTATCGTACGCAAGGGTGTAGGTCGCAAAGGCGGAGTCGGCCTGCAGGGTAATGGTCGCATCTGCAGCGGCACAATAAGTAGGATCTGTCTGGGCAATGACATTGACCACAGGCAGGCGGCGTGCAATCACTTCAATGACTTCCCGCTTGCTCTCGCAACCTTTAGCCGATACCTGGCTCACATAGAAATACTTAGACCCTGGTATAAGGGTGCCCGGTGTGATGGACGGAACACCGGTACCACCTGTAGCGCTGGTATAATACACCAATGTGGATCCGGGCAGGGCCGTAGCCGTGAGCGGGTCAGCGTTGGCATACTGGCAATAGTAGAGCGGTGTTACGACTTTAGGTTTGTCCGGGTTGGCCTGCGGATCTACTGTGATCACAATAGGGTCAATCGGGCATAGGGAACTTACCGGGGTAACGGTATAGGTCCGGGGAACAGCGCCTGCCGTTACTTTTATATGAGAACCGACATCACTGCTCAGGCCATCGGAAGGAGACCAGTTCCAGGTATAGTAATCCCCGTTCAGGATATCAATATCTTTTGTGACCCCTTCACAGATCTTGATCGTATCTCCGGAAGCATATGCTTTTCCCTGTATGTCAATCTGGGGTTTCAGTTCTTCAAAAGCAGAATCCAGGTCTGCCGTACTCAGTACATAAGCCATAGAGAAGCTGGTGCTATCCCCGGCTTTCAGCACGGGAATGCCGAATGTAAGGCCGGTGGCGGCATCTGTCTCGTTTGTTTCTCCCAGGCCGAAAAGGTAGTCAGTCGGCAGGGTCTGGTCTTCATTATGCAGCCTGCCGGGAGAGTCGTTTGGTCCCGGGTTCAGGGTGCCGAAAAGAATGTAAGGCTTGGCGCGGCAATCTTTGGAACCAATCCCCAGGTAAACGGGATAATCAACGATTTTATCAGGATCAGAAGGTTTTCTGACCGTAAGGGTGGATACGGCAGACACCAGGGATTTATTGCCCGGGTTGGGTACTTTAAATTCGATCTTATTGACCGTTACGGCGCCGGGACTGGTCACTACGCCGGGCAATCCGCCCATAGTAGACGTGTTGTCCGGGTCAAGCGTACGGTCGTAATAGATATTTTTGATGTCGGCGCTTGTGGTATTCTTCAGCGTGATCTTGATCAGGAAGTACAGTTTTTCTTTCCTCAGAATGGTGGTTTGCCGTATAGCCAGCCCTTCAAATGCACCTTCCCAGATGCCGGTGATGTGGGTTGGCGTAGCACTGTATCCTACATTGGAACCTGTAATGCCACCTGTGAAGGTAGAAAGCCAGGCCTTGCCCCATTTGTCGCCTACCTGTATATCCCATCCTTCCTGGGGAAAGCCGGGAACAAAGTAGTCGCCGCAATAATTGGGAACACCCACTGTCCAGCCGTCTTTATCAGGGTCAGACACAAAGCCCAGGGTCGGGCCGGGTGTACGCGGGTGATAGCCTGCAGGAGCAGCAGCGCCGGTACCATACCAGCCTCCGGCTCCGACGCCGACTTCTACGTAGTCGCCTTTCATAAACACATCTGCTCCGATGAGCTGCGCTTTTGAAAGGACGGAACTACACAAGGATACAGCCAGCAGTACTGTAAAGAGTAACGTTTTTTTCATTGGGGTTATATTATAGGGGTTAATTATCAAATAACAATTTGTATAAAGGTAATCAAAAAAATATATTAAGGTAATTGCCTGTTCGATTTTACAAGTGGTCAAAAACTCCCCGCTCAGGGTGAGCGGCTTAGTTTTTAAAACAAGTAAGTGTAATCAAAGAGCGGGTAGCCTGCCATTTTCATTAGTTTTAATTTTATTATGATAAAAATAATATTATTATTGATTGCTTTACAGTTTCTAGACGGTAAAGAACATAAAAAAGTTGGGGCCCCGGGGCCCCAACTTTAAAAAAAATAACAGGAAGTCCTGTAATCAGGATTTCAGTTCGGCCTTCTTCTTTTCGAGCAGCAACAATTCGTCCCGCCATTTGGCCGCTTCCATGAAGTCCAGGTTTTTGGCGGCCTGCTCCATGGTCTTTTTTGCTTTGGCAATTGCTTTATTGATCGAAGCAGCGCTTTCATAGCTGACTTCATCTTCTGCCGCTATATTTTCCACCGGTTCTGCTACGGCATACGGGCTATGTTCGTCGTAGCCCTTAATGTCCAGCACCGAAGTCTGGCGGAAGATTTGTTCCGTGGATTTGCGTACGGTAGTCGGAATAATGTTATGCTCCTTGTTGTATTTCATTTGCTTCTCCCGGCGCCGGGTGGTTTCGTCCATCGTGCGCTGCATCGATTCCGTAATGGTGTCCGCATAGAAAATAACCAGGCCGTCGGCATTACGCGCCGCGCGGCCGGCCATCTGTGTCAGAGAGCGTTCGTTACGCAGGAAGCCTTCTTTGTCGGCATCAAGGATGGCCATCAGGGTTACCTCGGGCAGGTCCAGGCCTTCCCTGAGCAGGTTCACGCCTACCAGCACATCAATGTTGCCCAGCCTCAGGTCGCGGAGAATCTCTACACGGTCCAGGGTATCTACTTCGGAGTGGATGTAGCGCGATTTGACTTGTATGCGGGACAGGTATTTGTCCAGCTCTTCGGCCATGCGTTTGGTGAGGGTGGTCACCAGCACGCGCTCTCCTTTTTTGACCCTTTTGTCGATCTCATCCAGCAGGTCGTCGATCTGGTTTACACTGGGCCGCACTTCAATGGGCGGGTCCAGCAGGCCGGTAGGGCGCACCACCTGTTCGGCGATCACACCGCCGGTTTTTTGCAGTTCATAATTGGCCGGTGTGGCGCTGACAAAGATCACCTGGTTCAGTTGCTGTTCAAACTCGTTAAAGTTCAGCGGGCGGTTGTCCAGTGCCGAAGGCAGCCGGAACCCGAAGTCCACCAGGTTGAGTTTCCTGGAGCGGTCACCACCATACATGCCGCTGATCTGCGGCACAGTCACGTGGCTTTCATCAATCAGCATCAGGTAATCGTCGGGAAAATAGTCCAGCAGGCAGAAGGGCCGCACACCGGGCATGCGACGGTCCAGGAAGCGGGAATAGTTTTCGATGCCTTTGCAGAAGCCCAGCTCCTGTATCATTTCGAGATCGTAGTTTACCCGCTCTTTGATGCGCTGCGCTTCAATATTCTTGCCGATGCTGGTAAAGTAAGCCACCTGGGCATTCATTTCATCCTGTATTTCGCGGATGATATCACCCATCAGGTGCTTGGGCGCAATGTACAGGTTTGCCGGGAAGATAGCGGCATGGTCCAGGGTCTGGATGCGCTTGCCGCTTTCTATTTCGAAGCGCTCTATTTCTTCTATTTCGTCACCGAAAAAAGTAATGCGGTAGCCAAAGTCGAGATAGGGCAGGTTAATGTCTACCGTATCACCGTTGACACGGAAGGTGCCGCGCGCAAATTCACCCTGGCTGCGCATATACTGCGAATGCACCAGGCCGTGCAGGAAGGCATTCCGGCCAAAGTTGTCGCCGCGTTGTATGCGCAGGATACTGTTTTCATATTCCATCGGGTTCCCCATACCATAGATACAGGATACCGAAGCGACGACGATGATATCCCTGCGTCCGCTCAAGAGGCTGGAGGTCGCGCGCAGGCGCAGTTTTTCCAGCTCTTCATTGATGGCCAGGTCTTTTTCGATATACACATTCTTGGTCGGAATGTAGGCTTCAGGCTGGTAGTAATCGTAGTAGGAAACGAAGTACTCCACCGAATTATCCGGGAAGAACTGGCGGAATTCACCGTATAGCTGGGCCACCAGTGTTTTGTTGTGGGTGAGGATGAGCGTGGGCTTCTGCACGGCCTGTATCACGTTGGCCATCGTAAAGGTTTTTCCCGATCCGGTAACACCCAGCAGGGTTTGGAAAGCTTCGCCTTCGTTGATACCCTCCACCAGTTGTTTGATGGCAGCGGGCTGGTCGCCCGCAGGTTGGTATTCGCTGTGTAAGTTAAACTGCATGGGTTTCTGTTTTTTCCGTCACTGCGGCGCCGATCCAGCCTTTTTGCAGCAGGTATTCGGCAATCTGTATCGCATTGGTGGCCGCACCTTTGCGCAGGTTATCCGCAACGATCCAGCAGTTCAGGGTATTGGGCTGCGATTCGTCCCTTCTCAGGCGGCCTACAAATACCTCATCCTTGTTGGTAGCATACAGGGGCATCGGGTATTCCCTGTTTGCAGGGTTGTCCTGCAGGACGATACCGGGTGCTTTGCTGAGGATGTCGCGGACTTCGCCCAGTTCAAAATCATTTTTGAATTCAATGTTCACACTTTCGCTGTGGCCTCCCATTACCGGTACGCGCACGCAGGTCGCCGTTACTTTGATATTGTCGTCGCCCATGATCTTGCAGGTTTCCAGCACCATTTTCATCTCTTCTTTGGTATAACCGTTTTCCTGGAACACATCGATCTGGGGCAGGAGGTTGCAGTCGATCGGGTAAGGATAGACATTGCTGACCTGTGTGCCGGCACGTTGCTGCAGCAGTTCATCTACTGCTTTCTGACCGGTGCCGGTTACAGACTGGTAGGTGCTCACGACCACGCGTTTGATCGTATAGCGGTCGTGCAGTGGTTTTAAGGCCATGACCATTTGTATCGTAGAACAATTGGGATTGGCTATGATGAGGTCTTCTTTTTCTAATGCATCTCCGTTCACTTCGGGTACCACCAGTTTTTTGGAGGGGTCCATGCGCCAGGCGGAGGAGTTGTCGATTACATAGCAGCCTGTTGCGGCAAACAGGGGCGCCAGCTCCAGGGAAGGGCCTCCTCCGGCAGAAAATAAAGCCAGGTCGGGTTTTTGTGCGATGGCGTCTGCTGCGGACACTACAGGGTATTCCTTATCCTTAAAGCGCAGCTTCTTACCCAGGGACCGTTCGGAGGCAACGGGTAATAAGGTGGTCAAAGGAAAATCCCGCTCTTCGAGCAGGCGGAGCATGGTACTGCCCACGAGGCCTGTAGCGCCAATCAGTGCTATTTTCATAAATGGAATAAAATTGAAAAATGAATCGGTAAAATTAAGGCTTTTCAAAGACCACAGCTCTTATTTACCGGCGGGGCTCCTGTTTTTTTTAGTGAAAATTGTTTAAAGAAATATCCATGCCTGCCAAGAGCCTGCCCGATGTTTTGTGTTGCGTTGGCGGGAAGGAATAGAAAAGGCGGGCCTTATGTATGCTGCAGAGAATTTATGATTATTTAGTGATATTTACTTTAAGTGTTTTTTATTGAAAATCATTGAACTGAATGGTTTTGTGGCTGAATTCCGGTTGTTTTAATCGATATTTTTATAGCATAAAAAAACGATGTTATGAAAAAGCCATACTTGTTTTGCCTGGCCTTGCTGCTTTGTTTTTATGTGAGCGGCCAGTATCGATTGTCGGGAACGGTTTATCGGCAGGATTTCGATTCGCTGCAGGCAGGATTGCCGGAAGGGTGGGAAACCGATACCAATGCGAAAGCAGCGTCATTGGGTGGCGCGGCTATGCTGAACGGAACGCCTTCCAGCAGCACCCGTTGGAATAATGCAGGGGGTGGATTCAAAAATGTAGCGTCTGCCAATGGCTTTGCGGGTTATAAAGCAGCGACAGCCGATTTGCAGCTTGCAGCTACGGACAGGGCCCTGGGGGTAAGGCAGACCGGCAGTTTCGGTGACCCGGGTGCCGCGTTTACCTTCCTGATCGATCATACCTTCCGGCTTCGTGATTTTGAGCTGAACTTTAAGCTGCAGACCCTGGACTCCAATTCGGGACGCAGTACGGAGTGGCTGGTTCAGTATGCAATCGGTGACAGTCCTGTTGCGTTTACGACCCAGGCTGT
>JAEUVW010000420.1 GCA_016786525.1 Chitinophagaceae bacterium | reverse complement strand
CTGATCCATATTGGCTTCCAGTTCTTCTTCACTGATGACCACACTGTCCCGGTCCGCCTGTTCTGCCAGCAGTTTCTGGAAGATCATTTCCTGGAGCAGCGAGCATTTCATACTGTCGCCCGCACTTTCATTCTCCATTTTGAACTGCTCAAATTCGCGTTCAAGATCGGACTGCAGGATGATCCGGCTTTTCCCGATCTTGGCAATAATGCGGTCTGCACTTTGTTGCTGTGCCGATGCCGGGAAAACAGGAAACAGGGAAGTAAAAAAAACAGTGAGCGTCAACAGGCTGGCGTACCGTAAGAATATAGAAGGCATATGCGTAGAAAAGACTCTGTATAGATTGAGAGAGCAGCAAAAATAAGGTTTTGACCTATGAATAAAGATCGTAAAGCAATTTATTTAACGTTTTGACTTATTGAGTTTTTCGCTGAATAAACCTTTGAAACTACGGTCTGTATTATAGTTGTCGGACGCCTGCATACGCAGGGGGTGTTTGATGCGCCATTTTTCGAATGTGGCCATATCATCTCCGAATGAAGCGGACCAGGTGCCGTACTGTTGGGGATTTTCTGCTTTACCGAACAACCATTGGTTGTACAGGTCAAAGTAGCCGTCTGTCATCATTTCATGATGAAAAGCATATAAGGTGAAAGGATAGCGCCTGGCATAGGTATTCAGCCAGCTGACCATAAAGCGGCTGCGCAGCATGATCAGGTTCTCTGTGGTAATGCCGTCGCTGATCACAAAAAAAAGACCCAGGTAAGTTTTTTTTACTGCCTCTTCAAAGTTTGCCGCTTCTGCACGCATCAGGGTCTCACCGGTTACATTTTTCGAAGGAGTGAAGAACAGCTTCTGGTAAGCATCCAGCAGCAGCAATTTTGTATCGTTGCCCCGCTGTGTATTCGGCTCCTTATTCACAAAGATCTCCCCATAGATAATCGCCCAGATCACGCGGTCTGTCTGTACATAGGCAATGGCGGCTTCGTGATAGTTCAGGTGGAAGTCCGGGTCAGCCGCAATACCGTCCAGCCAGGATTTCAGGGCAGCTTCAAAATTGCGTTGCGTTTTGAAGAGCAGGCCCTGCTGGTAATACAGCAGGCCGGATTTCGGGTTTTTGTCTATCCCTTCGGCAATGATCTTTTGTGCTTTCTTATCTTCTTTGATGCCTTCGTAGCATTGTGCGGCAATGCGGTAACACTCAGCATCGGCAGTCCCGGAGGCAAACATAGGCTCCAGCACCAACAGTGCATTCTGGTAATTGCCGGATACCTGGTAGGCCTGGGCCAGGCTTTTCTTCACCAGCAAATTGCCCGGCTCCAGGGGCAGCACTTTCTGGAAGATCGCTACCGCCTCGGTGGCATTGCCGCGGCTCAGGCTGGCCACTCCTTGCTGGTACATCTGTTCGATTTCAGGCGAAGACCATTCCTGCGCACATACGCTAAACACATTGAAACACAACAGGATCAATGCTACGATAAAGGATTTTTTTGCATTCATTGAGTTGCAAACTTAATACCGAATACGCAAAAAAAGTGTCAACTGTATTATTTCGAACAATGGGGAGATAGGATAAGCCTGCCGGTTTTTGCCAAAACTTAAAGTAATTTCGCCGCCAATCTGAGCTGATATGAACCTGAATGCTGAAAAGGCTGTTGTATTGATGAACCTGGGGTCTCCCGATTCCCCTGCCGTAAAAGATGTACGGACTTACCTGAACGAGTTCCTGATGGACAAGCGCGTGATCGATAAATATTCCTATTTGTTCCGCCTGCTGCTGGTCAAAGGGATTATCGTTCCTTTTCGCGCCGCCAACTCGGCACACGCTTACCAGACCATCTGGACAGAAGAAGGCTCTCCGCTGATCGTCATCAGCCGGAACCTGCAAAAAGCGGTACAGGAATATACCGAGTACCCTGTTGAGATAGCGATGCGCTATGCCCATCCCAGCCCCAAAGCAGCGTTTGAACGACTGGCCCGCACTATGCCCAACCTGAAAGAAGTGATCCTGGTACCGATGTACCCGCACTATGCGATGAGCAGTTATGAAACGGCTGTGGAGTACGCAAAGGACATTCATCAAAAGGAAGGCTACTCTTTTCAGTTGAATGTTATTGAGCCTTATTACAAGCAGGAAGAATACATCAGCGCCATGTGCGCCAATATGCAGCCTTACCTGCAGCAGGACTATGACCATATCCTGTTCAGTTTTCACGGTATCCCGGAGCGACACCTGCAGGTGAGTGATCCCACAGGCAGTCACTGTATGGGCAGCGCTGCCTGCTGCGAAGGCAATTCGAAAGCGCATGCCACCTGCTACCGTCACCAATGCCTGGAAACAATGAAGCTGATGATGCGGGAACTGAATATCCCTGAAGAAAAATACAGTTATTCATTTCAGAGCAGGCTGGGCCGCGAACCCTGGCTGAAACCTTATACCGACTTCCGCCTGGCTGACATGCCGGCTGAGGGCATTAAAAAATTGTTGATCCTGTGCCCGGCATTCGTGAGCGACTGCCTGGAAACATTGGAGGAGATCGAAATCCGGGGCAGGGAAATTTTCCTGGAAGCCGGGGGGACACATTACCAGATGATCCCTTGTATGAACGTACATCCTGAGTGGGTGAAGGCTGTAGCCGGCTGGCTGAATTAATACCTTTCTTAAAATAAACGACCGTGGCATACATCAAGGCGCTTCATATTATTTTCATCGTCACCTGGTTTGCAGGCTTGTTTTATATGCCGCGCCTGTTTATCTACAATACAGAGGCCGCAGAACAACCGGAAGCGGTCAGGGATGCACTGAGGGGTCAGTTTACCCTTATGATGCGCCGACTGTGGTTTGGTATTACCTGGCCTTCTGCTATCCTGACCCTCATCTTTGGCCCCTGGCTGCTGATCCGTATGGGCTACTGGTCTTATCTTCTCGAACCTTCATTGCGCTGGCTGTTGCTGAAGCTGGTCTTTGTCGCAGGCCTCTACGCCTATCATTTCTCCCTGCACCGTATCCTGAAGCAGCAAAGCCAGGGTATCTTCCGGTACTCTTCCCAACAACTGAGGGTATGGAATGAAGTAGCGACGATCTTCCTGATCGCCATTGTCATGCTCGTAGTTGTCAAGCAGGAGATCAGCCTGCTTTGGGGTTTCCTGGGCCTTATCACATTCATTCTCCTGCTGATGAGTGCCATACGCCTGTACAAACGCTTAAGGCGATAATCATTTCCCGTTCCTGAGCCCCCGCTCATCGACCGTGACCAGGCTCCTGACCCCGACCACGTTGCCGCCCCGGTCTGTAAGTTCCTCAACAGAGACGCGGATATTGATCTTATGAATAAGGGACAATTGCTGTGTCCGCTTTTCAATATTGGCCATGGCATAAGATTCGTGCATGGTTTCTGAACTGCTCTCTTTTTTAAAACCCTGCCCGTTGTCGGTGATCTCGATATACAGCACTTCTTCTTTTTCATAAACCAGCACACTGACGAAGCCGGTTTCGGACCGCTTGGGCCAGATGCCATGTTTGATCGCATTTTCCACCAGAGGCTGGATCAGCAGGGGTGGGATCATGATCAGGTCTGCTTCTACGGCGTCATCCACAGTCAATTGGTAGTTTAGATGTTCCTTAAACCGCAGCTGCTCGATCCTGAGGTAGTTCTCAACAAGGTCAAGCTCCCGGGACAGGGGAATGAGGTCCTGGCTGATGTTGCGCATGTTTTGCCGGATGAGGTCCGAAAAGATGCGGATATACTTACTGGCCGTTCTGTTTTCGTTGTTGTTGACCAGGCTTTGCAGGCTGTTCAGCGAGTTAAAAATAAAGTGCGGATTCATCAGTGCGTTCAATGCTTTGTACTCCGAGCGCAAAAAGCGCAATTCTTTTTCCCGCACCCGCAAAGTCTGCCGGATACCGATACGCGCCACAAAGGCCACGATAAAGATAAGGGCAGGAATACAGGCCCCGATAAACCAATACGTTGCCCAGAAGGGTTTGGCCACGTGCAGGGTAAAGGCGGCTGTTTTACCATAGCTGCCGGACATAGTCCTGGGGCGGACCTTAATGACAAAGCGCCCGTAGCCTGTCTTGTACAGGTCTATCTCATTTCCTTTTATTTCAGACCACTGGTCCGGCTTTCCCTCCGCACTGATCGAATATTCATAACGCAGGTTCTTTTGGGCATAGGACACCGGTGTAAAGAGAATCGAGATATTTTTCGATTCAGCATAACTGAGACGCATTTCATCGCGAATAAAAAAGGAGCCTTTGGCAGTAATCAATTCCTGGAACAACACAGTGGGTGCCTGCGGCGCCTGCAGGATATCGGCTATAGGAAAACTGCTTACAGAACCATTCTTAAAGAAAAAACAGGTAGTGCTGTCTACATAGGTATAGTCAGGCAGGTAGGGCACAAAAGGATGCTCCAGCAGCTGGATGGTATAGCGCGGACGCGCGGAAGTATGATCCAGGCGCAGGATCCGGAAATAATTATTCGTACTGATCAGCCAGCAGCTGTCGTTCAGGGGATAAAATTTATCCCAGACGCAATCGTTGCTTCTGATGGTATCCAGTCTGACCTGAGGCAACAAATAGTTGTTGGTGATCAGTAGCTCGTTTGTATGGGTAATACCGGCAAAATAATTTTTGCAAAACACAAACTCGCGAAAGCCTATAGCGGGAAAACCTGAATTTTTTACCATAGACAATCCATCCAGGTAATACATATTTTTCCGTGCCGAAAACCAGTAACGCCCGTTTTTATCAAAAGCAGCCCCGTAGATCGTCCTGTTGGATTCGGAGAGGAGCAGCAGATGCATCGACAGGCTATCCTTTACCCGGAAGACCTTTTCGGGTTGCTCTACCTCCAGCTGCTTGCGCCCCCTGAAGCAGATAAGACCCGGGCTTTCATCAACCTGCTTCAGATAGGACGTTATTTTAGGGTCATTTTTCAGCAGCTTTATTTTGCCGGGTTTGGATGAACGGATACTGTCCATCCGGTAGATACCCGTATAGTTGAAGGTATAAAAGCTGTTCCGGCGGATCCAGCCACAAAGAATATTATCGAACGCAGAGCCCATATAGTCGCCGGGTTTGGCCAACTGTTCTGCCGGGGCTCCTTTGACGCCTGTATGGATACGATAGAGGCTTTTATCTTTCTCCGCATAGCAAAGAATGGAGTCGCGGCAATCTGCAAAAACAATCTCCTCCTTGTAGGCCCCGGGCCAATAACCGGTTTTGTCAAAACGGGCGCTCAGCAGGTAGATACCATCTTTGTTGGTGCTGATCCAGCAATTGTCGCTGTTGTCTTTAAAGACATCGTTGACAATTTTTCCTTTCAATAAAAGGGTCCGGTCAAAGTAAACACCTTTATTGCATCCCAGCCATTCAAAGTCCTTTTCTTTGATAAAACGGATCTGCCGGGCATCACGCACCAGGTCTTCCGCCAGGAAAGGGAAAGGCTTTAAATCTTCTGTGTACATCTTTCCTCCCTCCGCAAGATAATAACCGACCCCTTTTGTATTACCGATAAAGTGCCCGCGCAATGAGAATCCCTTATGGGGCTGTACGGACTGTACGGACAGAGCACTATCGACAATAACCCGCTCCTGGGGATACATCAGTGCATACCGGGCTCCGGGCAACTTTTCTATACTGATCAGCTGTGCCGTCACCCGGTCCAGCATGGCCTTGGGAACAAAGGTCTTTAACTTTTCGCCCCTGATCTCGATAAAGCCGGGATTGTCTTTGTAAAAAAAGGTAAGGCTGCTATCGTGGTGCACGGCAATATCAAAGGTAGTGGACGCAATGAAGTTGTGTTTTAAAAAGGGCGTGTTCCGGGCATTGTGGAAACGGCCGTTCCGGTAGTAGCACAGCTGCCCGTTGAAGGTGCCGATCCAAAGCCTGCCGTACAAATCTTCCTTGAAAAAAAAGCACTCGTTGTCTGCCAGGCCATCTGCCGTGGTAAATGTTTTGAATTCGATTCCGTTAAAGCGGGCCACCCCTTTGTCCGTACCGACCCAGACGATGCCGTCTTTATCCTGGTACACACCATATACGGTATTGCTGGGAAGCCCGTTTTCTACCGTATAATGCAGCATCGGGTATTCCTGGGCCCCGGCTGTACTACTCAGTAAGAGGGCCAGCCAAAACCAAACGATATGAAAGGCAGATCTATACAAGCCGGTATTGCTCTAAAAAATCCATGAGGCCCGGTGCACGCCTTCTGCTCAGGGGCAGCACCGTACCGTCTTTGAGGCTGATGCTACAGTGTTCACCCCTGTTGATATGATCAATGTACCGGCAGTTGACCAGGTATGATTTGTGGGTCCGGAAAAAAATATCCCGGGGCAGCAGATCTTCATAGTCTACAAGCGGGTAGCTCATCATCACGCTCTTGGTCTGCTTATGATCGGTAAAGTAAAAATGAGCATAGCTGCCCTCTGCCTTTACATAACTGATGTCTTTGAACTGGACGACAAAAACTTCGTTCCTGCTTTTCAGCACTATTTTTTCGACGTGCACATCATGCAATACCTGGTCTCCAAGCTCGGAATAGTTGGTACCTAAGCCTTGCCGCCCTTCCCGCTGCTTTCGCTCAAGCTTCGCACACAGCTTGCCTATTGCTTCCTCCAGTTCTTCGAGGCTTATCGGTTTCAGGATATAGTCTACGGCATTCAGCTTTAGGGCTTTCAGGGCGTAATCGTCGTAGGCGGTTACGAAAATCACTTCAAAAGTAAAAGGGGCGATACGCTGCAGGAACTGGAATGCATTCTCGCCGGGCATTTCAATGTCGATAAACAGCACATCGGGCGCATGCTGTACGATCAGTTGTTCCGCCTCTGTGGTATTGAGGGCATAGCCGGCTACGGCTATGGTATCTTTCCAGTAATTGCTGAGGATACTTTTGAGATTCCTGCAGGCGTCGGGTTCATCATCGAGGAGCAGTGCCTTTACCGGCAAATATTGCTTCATATTTCAGACAGGGCTTTTGGATCAGAAATGTACAACATTGCTTTTCCCGATGCAAATAATTGTCCCACAACCTGTATCAATTTATTGTTTCCTTATTTGAGTATGCGCTATACTTTGCCCTATGCTGTAAAAAAACAGCACAATAAAACCTATAAGGTTTTGAAGACATTATAGGGCTCTACACTGCATGGATCAGTTTGCTGCTATTCAATGACGATCTTTTGCCGGTATCGTTCGCCTGTTTCGCTGCTGAGTTCGAGGATATACACGCCTGCTGCAGTTTGCACGTTTATGGTCGCCGTATTGTTACGCCAGACGGCAGCTTGCTGATGGATGCTGCGGCCTGTGAGGTCGTATATAGCGACGCTTAGAAATCCCTCACGCCACTTCGTTACGCCTGCCTGTCCGGCAGGCAGGTTCAGGCTGACATTTGGGGACGTAATGGTGAAACTTCCGTTTGAAGGATTGGGATACACGCTAAACTGATTTGCGGTCTGCTGCGGATCGCGGATGGCGGTGGGCCGGCATTGGGTGTCTGCCGGGCCCAGGCAGCCATTACTGTCCAGCTTCAGCAGCCAGCCGCGCTGGCGGGGTGTGGGCGCCCCGGCGGTACGGTTTTCGTACCAGCCGGCCAGCAGGAAGCCCTTGTCCGGCAATTGGATAATATGGTTGACCGGGCCGCCGGATTCGGGGTGCGTATCGTCCGCAACCCTGGGCAGATAGGGATTTAGTTTATGCTGATCGAGTAGTATCCCAGAGGGGCTGTAGCGCTGCAGCACAAAACGCATTTCTATATATACCGGGGCGGCGACAGAATCAACGACCCTTCCTCCTAAAAAAATAAAGCTGCCATCGGCCAGTTCCAGCAGGCTGGCTGGTATATAACCATACTCAGTAAAATAATCGTCGATCACTGTTTCCCAGAGGGGTTTGCGGTCTGCATCCAGCTTGATGATCATCTGCTTGGCCTTCAGGCGTACGATGGGATCCGAGGGGCTCAGACTGTTGTAGGTGCGGCCCATGGTGGTAAACAGGTAGCCCCCGTCCTGCGTGCGTACTGCAGCGCCGATAAAGCCCTTGTACTCTGAATACGTAGTGAAAGGAGAGGTCCAGGTCCACAGCTCCCGGCCGGCCGTATCGGTCTTGAACAGCAGGGCCTGTACCCGGTTTGATTTTTCCCAGCTAAATCCCGAATTCTGCCCCCCCCCGCAGAGCATATAGCCGCTGCTGTCTACCACCAGGTTCTGCGTGATCTGGTCGATGAGCAGTACGCGGGGATGATACGATTTGAGCCAGAGCATATTCAGGGCGGTATCGAATTTGTAAAACAGCAGGTTGCTGGCCGTATCGGTAATGTGCTTGCCCGCCGCGATGATGTACTGCCCCCCGTCGTAGGCGATGCCGGACAGCTGGTTGACACTGTCGTTGTAGGGCAGGTCTTTGTAGCGGTACACCTGCCCATTGCTGTCGGCCATCAGGATAAAGGAATACAGGCCCCGGCCTTTGA
>JAEUVW010000361.1 GCA_016786525.1 Chitinophagaceae bacterium | reverse complement strand
GGTCTCTTTTTCAATATAAAATGAATTTTAGAGTTGATTATAGATCATAACGTCGCTACCGCGGCTGATGCCATAGTACTGGAATGCTTTGTGACGGTATCCTTTCTTGAAGTAGGCGTCTGTATCACCTTCTTCAGGGATCGTAACCCAGTCTTTACGTTTGGGGTTGAACCAGCGGTAAACGGCAACCTGGTTGGCGCCCCTGCGGGTAGTGGCATAAAATTGCAGGTGTTTGTCGGTATAGCCCATTTTCAGCATCTGATCGTCAGTAAATTCATCCTCAGCAATACTGGCGAAATCTTTAGTGTTGGGGTTATACCAGCTGTTTACCGCTACGCGGTCTGCAGCCGGGTTACGGTATGCAAAAAACATCAGGGTTTTATCTTTATAATGCCAGTTCAGCAATTGACCATCCTGGTGTTCGCCATCCGCAACTGTTATATAGTTAGCATCTGTTGGGTTGTACCAACGGTATACTTTTACGATTTCTTTTTCTGCATCTTGAGCTTTTACTTCATTACCGAAAACAGAAGCCAAAACAGTAGTAAGGAGGATGAAAGTTTTTTTCATAATTGTTGTACGTTTTTCTAAAATCGAACCCAAAGTACATAAAAAATTTTTTGTCTTGCAATAGTTTGCCAATATTTTTTTTAAAGCCTCTTTTTTGTCTGCCCTTATTTTGCCTGAATACCCTATTTTTCATAGCTTTGGCATCTTTTTGCGACAAGCTGTCAGGGATTTATTTCTTGCACAATTTTTGTAGCAGAAGATTTTTTAATCCAAAGTACACACCCGTTGTTTTTGTGCCCGGCGCAGCAAACAATGTAACACGTTAAATACTATGATCGGAATTATCTCCAAACTCTTCGGAGGCAGCAAATCGGACAAGGATGTAAAGAAAGTGCAGCCCTATGTTGCCCAGACCAATACAGCATTTGAAGCCCTCAAATCGCTGAGCAATGACCAGCTGCGCAATAAAACGCAGGAATTCCGTGCAACGATAAAGGCGCATCTTGCCGATATCGACAAACAGATTGAAGAGAAAAAAAGCCAGGCCGACACTTTCGGCAGCGACAATGTACAGGGTCGCGAAGCCATCTACGACGAAGTAGACAAACTGATCAAAAAACGGGATGAGCAGATCGAAGTGGTGTTGGAAATGATACAGGCGGAAGCCTTTGCGGTGATCAAAGAAACGGCCCGTCGTTTCAAAGAAAGCCCGGAAGTTGTCGCCACGGCCACAGAGCAGGATAAAAACCTGGCCGCCGAACGCGACTATGTACGCATTGAAGGCGAAAACGCCATTTATCAAAACAACTGGGTGGCAGCGGGTGTACCCGTATCCTGGAATATGGTGCACTACGATGTACAGCTGATCGGCGGCACCATCCTGCACCAGGGGAAAATTGCCGAAATGGCAACGGGTGAAGGTAAGACCCTGGTGTCTACCTTACCGGCCTACCTGAATGCCCTGGCCGGTGAAGGGGTGCACATTGTAACGGTGAACGACTACCTGGCCCGTCGTGACCAGGAGTGGAACGGCCCGATCTTCGAATGGCTGGGCCTGCGCGTGGATTGTATCGACAAACACCAGCCCAACTCCCCTGCACGCCGCAATGCCTACCTCGCAGACATCACTTACGGCACCAACAACGAATTCGGCTTCGACTACCTGCGCGACAACATGGTGCATCACCCCGAAGAAAAAGTACAACGCAAACACCATTTCGCAATGGTCGATGAGGTGGACAGCGTACTGATCGACGACGCCCGTACTCCGCTGATCATTTCAGGCCCGGTACCCCGTGGCGACGAGCAGCAATTTCATATCCTGAAACCCCGTATCGAGTACCTGATCGAAATGCAGAAGAAAGTGGTGAACCAATCACTTACCGAAGCGAAAAAGCTGATTGCGGAAGGCAAAACGGATAAAGAAACCGGCGGACTTCATTTGTACCGCGCCTACAGGGGCTTACCCAAAAGCAGCGCGATCATCAAATTCCTGAGCGAAGAGGGAAACAAGCAGATCCTGCAAAAAGCCGAAAACTACTATATCGCTGAACAACAGCGCAATATGCCTAAAGTCGATGCGGAACTGTTTTTCTCTATCGATGAAAAGAACAACAGCGTAGACCTGACCGACAAAGGCCTGGCGATGATCACCAAATCAGGTGAAGATCCGAACTTCTTTGTACTGCCCGAAATCTCTACAGAACTGGCTGCTATTGAAAACAGCGGAGCCGCACCGGAAGTGATCGTACAGCAGAAAGATGCTTTGTTGCAGGACTATGCCATTAAGGCCGACCGCATCCATTCCCTGCAGCAGCTGCTGAAAGCCTACAGCCTGTTTGACAAGGACATTGAATATGTGGTCATGGACGGAAAGGTAAAAATTGTCGATGAGCAAACCGGCCGTATCCTGGATGGCCGCCGTTACAGCGACGGACTCCACCAGGCTATTGAGGCAAAAGAAAATGTGCAGGTAGAAGCCGCTACGCAAACCTTTGCTACCATCACCCTGCAAAACTTCTTCCGGATGTACCACAAGCTCTGTGGTATGACGGGTACGGCCGAAACCGAGGCCGGTGAGTTCTGGAGCATTTATAAGCTGGATGTCGTAACCATTCCGACAAATATTCCTATTTCACGTAAAGACCAGCAGGACCTGGTCTATAAAACCAAACGTGAGAAATATAAGGCTGTGATCGATGAGATCGAAGCATTAACGGCTGTAGGCCGCCCGGTACTGGTGGGTACGACCTCCGTAGAGGTTTCGGAATTACTGGGTCGTATGCTGCAGCAAAAGAAAATTGCACACCGGGTATTGAATGCGAAGCAGCACCAGAGCGAGGCTCAGATTGTTGCTGAAGCCGGTTTGGCAGGCGCAGTCACCATCGCCACGAACATGGCCGGCCGGGGTACGGATATCAAACTGGGCGAAGGCGTAAAAGCTGCCGGCGGTCTGGCCATTATCGGTACCGAGCGCCACGAAAGCCGCCGTGTAGACCGCCAGTTGCGCGGTCGTGCGGGTCGCCAGGGAGACCCCGGAACCTCACAGTTCTTTGTGTCGCTTGAAGATGACCTGATGCGCCTCTTCGGCTCGGAAAGGATCGCCGCCATGATGGACAAAATGGGCCACAAGGAAGGCGAGATGCTGCAACACAGCATGATCTCCAAATCCATCGAACGCGCGCAGAAAAAAGTGGAAGAAAACAACTTCGGCATCCGTAAGCGCCTGCTGGAGTACGATGACGTGATGAACGCCCAGCGTAATGTGATCTATAAATTCCGCAACCATGCCCTGTATGGCGAGCGCCTGGCCATTGACCTGGACAACGCGATGTATGATGTAGCGCAGGACCTGGCCGCACAAGCCACACAAACCAAAGATGTGGCCGTCTTCAAGCTGGAAGTAGCCAAGCACCTGGCCTTCGAGCCGAAGATCGACGAGAGCAATTTCGGCAAGGGCAATGCACAGGCATTCGGCGATGAACTGTACCAGCAGGCTAAAGAATTTTATACCCGCAAAATGCAGTCCATCCGCGAACACATGACCCTGCAACTCAGTGAAGTACTGGAGCAGAACCGCGGAAAAATTGAGAACATCGTGGTACCGTTTACCGACGGTATCCGTGGCATACAGGTATATGCTGGCCTGGAAGAAACGGTAGCCAAAGAATCAAGGCCGGTGATCCAGGAACTGGAAAAATCCATTACCCTTTCCCTGGTAGACGATGCCTGGAAAGACCACCTGCGCCGCATGGACGAACTGCGCAATTCCGTGCAGATGGCTTCCTACGAGCAGAAAGATCCTTTGCTGATCTACAAATTCGAAGCGGCAGAACTGTTCAAACAAATGAACCTAGAGATCAACCGCACAATCATTTCCTTCCTGTGCCGCGCCGGCATACCGATGCAGCAGGCTCCGCAGGAAGTACAGCAACTGCCTTCGCACCAGACCGATATGAGCGAGTATTACGACAACAAAGCCCAGATCGACAGCGCAGGTGAAGACTATGCTGCAAACGAAAGAGACTATTATACAGAACCCCAGCAGGCCCCGAAACAACAGCCTGTGGTTGCTGCACCGAAAATAGGACGCAACGACGATTGCCCCTGCGGTAGCGGCAAGAAGTACAAGAACTGCCACGGAAGGGGATTGTAACGAATGAAAAATGAATAATAAAAAATGCCGGCTTTGAGTCGGCATTTTTTATGGAACGAATAAGGGGTAATGATTAATGTTGAATGAATAATGTTTAATGAATAATGAAAAACGGCGGGTACAGAAAGGGGAATGGATGATGAATAATGGTGAATGAGTAATGTTTAATGATTAATGAAAAACGGCGGGTACAGGAAGGGGAATGGATGATGAATAATGGTGAATGAGTAATGTTGAATGATTAATGAAAAAAGGCGGGTACAGGAAGGGGGATGGATGATGAATAATGTTGAATGAGTAATGTTGAATGATTAATGAAAAAAGGCGGGTACAGGAAGGGGAATGAATGATGAATAATGGTGAATCGGTGTAGCCGGGCCGCAGCTCCTACTCATCCATTTTCAGTTTCAATTATTCATTTTTAATTTTCCATTATTTATTAAAAAAGAATGAGGCACATCACAACAATGATGAGCAGCACAATGCCCAGCGCGGCGTAGGGAACAATACGGTTTTGCCGCTCTTTGTACTGCCGGGCGCTTAATTCCACGGCAATCCTTTCCCGGTCAGCCGCTACGACCTGCAATTGGTTCAGCCGTTCCGCAATCTCCGAAAAAGAGCGCACGGCCAATATATCTTTGGACGACAACAATACAGAATCAATGATATCCGCGGTATAAGCGGCATTCCCCGCCCGGAGCAGCAGGGCAATATTGTCTTTGCTGAGGATACCTAAGATAAAATCGGTCAGCGCATCGTAATTCAGCGATCGGTTTTGAATGGTTTGTACATAGCGCAGCAGATCCCTGGCCTGCTTGACGACCTGCTCCGCAGTATGTACCTGGTCCTTCTGGTAAGCTGTGTATCGCCCGGCATGCTTCAGTTCATTGTCATAAGCCTTGCGTTTTGCCGGGTCAGACAATACTTCGTAAGCCTCCTGTATGTCGTGAAAGAGGTGAACTGTTTGCGCATCTGCATTCCTGTCCGGGTGGTATTTTCGGACCAGCTTCCGGTAAGCCTGCTTGATGTCGGCTGTTCCGGCCAGTGCCGGCAACTCCAGTGTTTTATAGTGGTCTTTCAGGGGCATAAAAACGCGCTCAAAAGTAAGGAATAAAGCTGCTATTTATTTCCTGTTCCTTTTTGCGCACAGGCGCCGTAGGGGCATGGGATATTCATCGTATTTATGGCCTGTAGCGGCTTTCAGGCTTTGCCGGGTGTACGCGAACCGATATTTTCGTACTGCAAAACTAAAACAGACAAAACCATGTTGATGAAAAAAGCATTATTACTAAGCTGCTGCCTGGGCCTCAGCTGCCTGGCTTTCGCCCAGGATGAAAAGACAGTGGATGAAACCCTGAAAGTAACGGCAGGCGGCACCTTTGGCAAGCCGAAGATCCTGAAAGACCTGGACCGGATCGCCATCGCCCAGTCGACCATCTACTTCAAAACAGCGACCACGCGCGAAGTGATCGAACACGAGCGGGGGGCATTCGGCAGGCGCAAACAGGATGGCGGATCTGTGGCGGGCACCATTACCGCTTACCTGGACTTCACTGACGGCGAAATGACAGAAAGCGAATACCAGGAACTGGCAGACGGGTTCTATACTTATTTGACCAAAAAACTGGCCGACAATAAGGTAACGCCCGTAAGCTGGGATAAGATCAGTACACAGGAATTCTACACAGAAGACGGGCAGGATGTCAAAGACGTCACGAAGGATGCCGATGCAATGAAAAGGAAGGGACAGCTGTACCGGCAGATCAATGCCAATAAGGGCAATACCCTGCAGAAAAACAGCATTACCGGCGGTATGAACATCGGATTTGCTTTTGGCAAAATAAAGCGTGCCGCTAACTATGCCCGCGACCTTGATGCACCGTTTGCCTTGTTGCATGTTACGGTAGACTTTGCCGACATCTTCCTGGACGGGGAAGTGGCTACAGGAAGCGGTACCGAATACCAGGCAGGCGGAGTGACCAGGATCACGAAGACAAAAAAATGGAAAATGGACGCTAATGTAGGTGCCAATGTAAAGATTGCCGGTAATGTAGGCTACTCAATGTTGTACAACGAAAAGATGGTTTCCGAGACCATGACCCTGCTCCGGGATATAAATTCCGAAACCCCATTTGCCTCTTCGGTAAAGGAGGACCCGGATATGGAAAAGCTGCGCGCCCGCGACAACCTGTTTGCCAAAGACTTTAATATGAACCCGGTCGTCATTTCAACGACCAAAGAGAAGTATAAGGCTGCAGCCCGCAAAGCATTGCAAAACTATGCCGATATGTTCGTGGCTAAAATCAGGTACAGCTGATCGGTGCTTTACCGAAAATAAAAAGAAGGCTTCCGGATGGAAGCCTTCTTCATAAATATCATTGCTGTCTAAGATTCTTTCTCTACCTGTCCGTAGTTCAATTCTACCGGTTGGGCGCGTCCGAAGATCTTTACCGTTACTTTCAGTTTCTTCTTCTCTTCGTTTACCTCTTCTACCGTACCATTGAAGTCGTTGAACGGGCCGTCGATGATCTTTACTGTTTCACCCACGATGAACGGATCTGCATAGCTGATGCCGGCTTCGGATACTTCATCCATTTTACCGAACATCTTGTTGACCTCGTTCTTGCGCAAGGCCGTAGGCTGGTCTTTTCCGAGGAAATGGATCACGCCGTTGATGCCTTTAATGGTTTGTACGATCTCGTCGTTCATTTTACCATCGGCCGCTTCGATCATCAGGTAACCGGGAAACAGGATTTTTTCACGCAGGGCTTTTTTACCGCCCACTACTTTGAATATTTTCTCAACCGGGCACAGCACCTGGAATACAATCTTACCCCAACCGCTCAGTTTGATCTCTTTGTCAATATGCTCTTTCAGTTTCTTCTCCTTACCGCTGACTACGCGCAACACGTACCACTTGGTATCCTGATTGATGACTAATTCTTCACTCATGCCCAACTTGATTTTTTAATTGCCTAAAAGGTTATATATCAGGGTAATTACTTTCTCCGAAGCAACGTTCATCCCCAACATGATCAGCGTAGTGATGGCCAGTGCCACCAATACGATAACAGTGGTTTGCTGTAACTCGTCCCATGTAGGCCAGGTTACTTTATGTACCAGCTCATCGTAGGCTTCCTGTATATAGCTACCAAATTTGCTCATAAAAAATGTTTTTTGTTTTTTGTAAAGCTAATAAAATTGCTTGATAAAAACTGTAGCACGGGCACTAGGATTCGAACCCAGATCAAAGGTTTTGGAGACCTCTATACTAACCGTTGTACTATGCCCGTAGAAGTAATTAGCTAATTAGCCTACGCTAATTAGCTAATTACAAGGTATTGTTATTGAAGGTTCAATGCTTACTTGATGATTTCAGTAACTTGACCAGCGCCAACTGTACGGCCACCTTCACGGATCGCGAATTTCAGACCTTTGTCCATCGCGATCGGAGCGATCAGGTTAACGTGCAGGTTTACGTTATCGCCAGGCATTACCATTTCAACTCCTTCAGGCAGCATACATTCGCCGGTAACGTCTGTAGTACGGAAGTAGAACTGAGGACGGTATTTGTTGAAGAACGGCGTGTGACGGCCACCTTCGTCTTTTGACAGAACGTAAACTTCGCCTTTGAATTCAGTGTGCGGAGTGATGGATTTCGGAGCAACGATAACCATACCACGACGGATATCTTTTTTCTCGATACCGCGGAGCAGGATACCAGCGTTGTCACCGGCTTCACCACGATCCAACAGTTTTTTGAACATCTCAACACCTGTGCAGGTAGAAGTCAGGGGATCTTCATTGAAACCTACGATCTCAACGTTGTCACCAACTTTGATCACACCGCGCTCGATACGACCTGTAGCAACAGTACCACGACCAGTGATCGTAAATACGTCCTCTACAGACATCAGGAACGGTTGGTCAACCGGACGGGGAGGCAGTGGGATGTAAGAATCTACTGCGTCCATCAGTTCGTCGATAGCAGCAACCCATTGTGCATCACCAGCCAGAGCGCCGGTTGCAGAACCTTTGATGATTGGTGTGTTGTCACCATCGAAACCGTTTTTGCTCAACAGTTCGCGGATTTCCATTTCTACCAGTTCCAGGATCTCAGCATCATCAACCAGGTCAACTTTGTTCATGAAGACAACGATCTTAGGTACACCTACTTGTTTCGCCAGCAGGATGTGCTCCCTTGTTTGGGGCATAGGACCATCTGTAGAAGCTACTACCAGGATAGCGCCGTCCATTTGGGCAGCACCGGTGATCATATTTTTCACATAGTCGGCGTGACCTGGACAGTCAACGTGCGCATAGTGACGGTTCAATGTTTGATATTCAACGTGTGCGGTATTGATGGTGATACCACGCTCTTTTTCTTCCGGAGCGGCATCAATCTCATCATATCCTTTTTTCTCAGCCAAACCTTTTGCTGCTAATACAGTACTGATCGCTGCAGTCAAAGTAGTTTTACCATGATCCACGTGACCGATGGTACCAATGTTAACGTGGGGTTTCTCCCGCTTGAAGGTTTCTTTTGCCATTTTACTTTTTTTAAAAAATTGTTTAAATTGTTGTTTGTGTCGATTTGCGTTCCTCCCGGCAAAATTTTTCTCAAAATTTTACTGAAACGAGCGCAAATTTATTACTAATTATCGGACTAAAAAAATCCGTTAATGCTATTGTCCGTTGTTCACTGAAAATTAATAATTGCTTATCTCCAGATTCAATGACGAAGCAGAGCTGTTGAGCAGGATTGAACTGCCGACCTCTTCCTTACCAAGGAAGTGCTCTACCGCTGAGCTACAACAGCTTGTTGTTTTATTGTTTCGCTGCCTGCCCTGCGGCCTTCCCGCTATAAGACAGGATGCTCTATCGCTAAGCTGCAACAGCTTTTTTGTATGAGCGGGAGACGAGGCTCGAACCCGCGACCTACAGCTTGGAAGGCTGTCGCTCTACCAACTGAGCTACTCCCGCAAAAAAGATAATGAATAAACAACAGCCGCACAAGGACTTTTGATTATTCATTACATTACTAAAAAAAGTGGGCAGTGAAGGATTCGAACCTCCGTACACGTAAGTGAGCAGATTTACAGTCTGCCG
>JAEUVW010000287.1 GCA_016786525.1 Chitinophagaceae bacterium | reverse complement strand
GTGGGCATCACGATGATCGAAAAGGCGAAGATTTTCGTGACCGATGCCGGTAAAGTCATCCTCATTATTTCGATGCTGCTCTGGGCACTCAGCAGCTTCGGCCCCCCGGCACGGATGAAGGCCCTGGATCAGAAATACGCGACCCTGCACCGCCTGCAGCCGACAAGAACGGTGCAGCTGAACAATGAGTACGCTACGGAGAAGCTCAGCAACTCCTATGCCGGTATCGTAGGTCATGCCATAGAGCCCGTCATCCGGCCCCTGGGCTACGACTGGAAGATCGGCATCGCACTGATCACTTCTTTCGCTGCACGCGAAGTGTTTGTCGGTACGATGGCGACCCTGTACAGTGTGGGCGACACCGAAAACCAGGATGCTTCGCTGCGCGAAAAACTGGCCAATGCCCGGCGGATAGACGGAACACCAGTCTATACACTGGGTACAGGCGTTTCCCTCTTGTTGTTTTATGTATTTGCGATGCAATGCATGAGTACTCTGGCCATCACCAAGCGCGAAACCCGCAGCTGGAAATACCCCATCATCCAGTTTGTGTACATGGGTGCCCTGGCTTATGTATTTGCCCTGGCGGGGTATTGGCTATTGAGTTAAGACCTCTTCAGACCTGTAAGGTTTTTGAAACCCTTCTTTTAAGACCTATAAGGTTTTTGAAACCTTATAGGTCTATCAATAAAAACCGCCTGATGGCCGGTTTTATTTTTTCTCCAGGCAATTCAGGTAGCGCCTGCCTTTCATTTTAAGGACACGGCTCAGTGTTCTTTTTTTAATCCTAAAAACCTCAGGTCCTGTCCAGCATTTAGTTCCGCCGGCATATTCCGGCTTATGATTAAAGCTGTCGATGATGAACTTTTGTTCCAAGCAGTAAAGAAGCAGGGAGTCGCCGTTTACCTGCCATTTGCCGGTGCTGATTTGGGCACAGGTACAGTACTCAAAGGAAGCGTCTTTGTTTAAGGTTAAGGATTGTCCCTGGAGCGCTCCACTGTAAAAGGGAAAATCGAGGATCTCTTCCCATCGGCTACGCTGCCGGCTTTGGTACTTTCCTTCCAGCTCCTGCTGACTGTGGACGGCAGTGCAGGCGCATAAAAAGAAACAGAGGCTTATAGCTATCCTTTTCATCATCATTGGTTCAGAAAGTTGTGGACTTCGGAGGTGGGTTTATTAGCAAGATAATTAATGTCTTCTATAATCTCATCTATTCGATTTCGTGCCCCCTCCTCTGTAAACTTATTTTTTGCCTTTAGCATATAGTTGACCAGATTCGTTTTAGCAGCACCGTTTATCAGAATCTCCTGGCTATTGGAATGGTTTTTTAAATAACCAATAATCGGCAAAACATGCGATTCTACTATGTCAAGAGTTTCAATACTAAAAGAAAAGCTCATACTATCAGTACTGAATGATTCACACAAAGCGTAATAGGAGTGAATATAGCTTTGACCTTTTACCGTATTATACAAGTAATCATCTCTAAATGCATATAGTGAATCATTTTGATTTCGGTCTTGCATATATCCGCGACCCCTTATATCTGCATCTGTTTTTTTACATCCCTGTGTAGACCAACAATTCCATTTTTCACCACCATTTTGACTTTCGGAAGCGGTACAATACCCCTGCCCTGATGAGCACGGTGCAGAACATTGATGAGGTTGGTTAGGTACTGTAGTCTTAGATAAAGACAAATTAAGACGTTCCAGTTTTGTCTGGAAATCCATTTTCATCACTGGTCCTTTGGGCAGTAGTTGGTAGTTAATTAGAGCAACGCTAGTTTTTGTTTGAAACAATTTACTAGCCAGGTCATGAATGTCATTTGTCGACAAAAACAATGTCCTTGCTGCAAGATTTTCGTATTCTATCGGGTTTTGATCCTGCAGTTTGAATACTCTAACAGTCATCATGTTTTTCGTAGAATTTTTGAAGTAAACCATGACACCAGCTATTTGCGAGGGATTTAATTCAAGGTCTTTGAGAACTTGTTGGTTGCTGAATAGAACAATGGCTGCTATGTGATTGTTCTGTAATTCCGACTTGATTGACTCAAAGGTGTTCAAAGCGGATAGTATGCTTGAAAAATTAGAAACCTCTGTTTCCTTTTTAAAGAGAAGATTATAATTTTTAGCAGAATCCCTGTACATTTTGAAGTCCACATTTAATCCAAGAATTTTTGTTGGAACGATCTGATAATCATTTCTGACCATACATGATTTACAGGTGTTGTTATCTTTTCTGCAGGAAAGTATATAAAAGAGTAAAAAAGCGCTTAGCATACTGATTGCTATTTTTGCGTATTTCATAATAGTTGTTGCTGTAGGTAGCATTACCGTTTAATGATCTACACGAATATATACAATTTATAGACTTTATTCTATTACAATACATTAGAGGGGCGGGTATTGGGAAAAAAAATCCCGGAGTAAATACTCCGGGATATTCTCATTCTGAATTTTATTTACTCAAATGCATGCTGCGTTCCTTGTACAGGTTGCGGAACCAGGGGTCGCGCAGGTTTTTGATAAAGCGGATCGCCTCGCCGGTGCTCTTCATTTCCGGCCCCAGCTCTTTGTTCACATTCGGGAACTTGTTGAAGCTGAACACGGGCTCTTTCACCGCAAAGCCTTCCAGCTTGTTCACCATCGTGAAGTCTTTCAGCTTTTTGCCCAGCATTACCTGCGTGGCGATATTCAGGTAGGGCACGCCGTAGGCTTTTGCAATGAATGGTGTGGTACGGCTGGCGCGGGGATTGGCTTCGATCACGTAAACTTTACCGTCTTTGATCGCGTATTGTATATTGATCAGGCCTTTGATGTTCAGGCTGCGGGCAATCTTTTTGGCAATGTCTACCATTTCGTCCACGATCAGTGGCGCGAGGTTGAAGACCGGCAGCACCGAGTGGCTGTCGCCGCTGTGGATGCCTGCAGGCTCAATGTGCTCCATGATACCCATGATGTGTACATCCTGGCCGTCGCAGATGGCGTCGATCTCTGCTTCCTGGCAGCGATCCAGGAAGTGGTCGATCAGGATCTTGTTGCCGGGCAGGTGCTTCAGCAGGCTGAGTACGCTTTTCTCCAGCTCGTCGTCGTTGATGACGATGCGCATCCGCTGACCACCCAGTACATACGAGGGGCGTACCAGTACGGGGTAGCCTACCTGGTTGGCCACTTCGATGGCGTCGTCGGTAGAGTAAGCAGTACCGTATTGCGGGTAAGGGATGCCCAGGTCGCGCAGCAGGTCGGAGAAGCGGCCGCGGTCTTCGGCAATGTCCATATCGTTGAAGGAAGTACCGATGATTTTGATGCCTTTTTCTTCCAGCCTCTTGGCCAGCTTCAGCGCGGTTTGTCCGCCCAGCTGTACGATGACGCCTTCGGGTTTTTCGTGCTCGATGATCTCCCAGAGGTGCTCCCAGTACACAGGCTCGAAGTACAGTTTGTCGGCAATATCGAAGTCGGTAGAGACCGTCTCGGGATTACAGTTGACCATGATGGCTTCGTAGCCGGCCTCTTTGATGGCCCGCAGTCCGTGCGTACAGCAGTAGTCGAACTCGATGCCCTGGCCGATGCGGTTAGGCCCGCTGCCCAGTACGATGATCTTTTTCTTTGTTTCGGCCAGGCTCTCGTTGTGCAGCAACAGCTCTGTGCCTGCGGCCGAGGTGCTGTGCGATTCGAAAGAACTGTAGAAGTAAGGGGTCTTGGCTTCGAACTCGGCGCTGCAGGTGTCCACCATCTTGTACACACGGGTCACACCCTTTGCCTTGCGGTGCTCGTACACCTCGTCTGCGGTGTTGTCTTTCATGCAGGCGGCGATCTGCTCGTCGCTGAAGCCGTTTTTCTTGGCTTCCCACAGCAGTTCGTCGGGGATATCGTTCAGGTGGCGGCAGGCGGTCAGCTGGTTTTCGAGGTTCACGATGTCCTGTATCTGGTACAGGAACCAGCGGTCGATCTGTGTCAGCTCGCGGATGGTCTTGATGGACACACCGGCAGCAATGGCTTCCTTGATGCGGAAGATACGGTCCCAGGTGGGGCGCTTCAGGTATTCGATCAGCTCCTCGGGGCGCTTCTGGCTGCTGCTGATCGACATCAGGCCGGTAGCGTTATTCTCCAGGCTCTGGCAGGCTTTCTGCAGGGCCTCGGTAAAGGTGCGGCCGATGGCCATCACCTCGCCCACAGACTTCATCTGCAGGCCAAGGGTATCGTCTGCGCCTTTGAACTTGTCGAAGTTCCAGCGCGGTATTTTTACGATCACGTAGTCCAGTGCGGGCTCAAAGTAAGCCGATGTGGTCTGTGTGATCTGGTTTTGCAGTTCGTCGAGGTTGTACCCGATGGCCAGTTTGGCGGCGATCTTCGCAATGGGGTAACCGGTAGCTTTGGAGGCCAGCGCCGAGGAGCGGCTCACGCGGGGATTGATCTCGATGGCGATGATCTCTTCGTTCTCGGGGTTCAGCGCAAACTGTACGTTGCAGCCGCCGGCAAAGTTGCCCAGGTCGCGCATCATGCGGATGGCGGTATTGCGCATCAGCTGGAAGGCGGTGTCGCTCAGGGTCATGGCCGGGGCCACGGTGATGCTGTCGCCGGTATGGATACCCATAGGGTCAAAGTTCTCTACCGTACAGATGATGACTACGTTGTCTGCCGAGTCGCGCAGCAGTTCCAGCTCAAATTCTTTCCAGCCCAGTACGGCTTTCTCTACCAGTACCTCGTGTATCGGAGAGGCTTTCAGGCCCGCTTCCAGTGCGGCTTCCAGCTCATCTTTATGCTTTACGAATCCGCCGCCGGTACCACCCAGGGTAAAGGAGGGGCGGATCACCAGGGGGATACCGATCTCCTGTGCAAACTCTTTGCCTTCCAGCATAGAGTTGGCCACCCTTGCCGGGGCTACCTGTATGCCCATTTCGATCATCCAGTTGCGGAAGAGGTCGCGGTCTTCGGCCTTGTCTATGGCCTTGATGTCTACCCCGATGAGGCGAATGTTGAATTTTTCCCAGAGGCCCAGCTCATCCACTTCCTTGCACAGGTTGAGGGCAGTCTGCCCGCCCATGGTGGGCAGTACGGCATCGATGTCGTTTTCCTCCAGTATCTGTTCGATACTCTCGGCCGTCAGCGGCAGCAGGTACACCTTGTCGGCCACGATGGGGTCGGTCATGATGGTGGCCGGGTTGGAGTTGATCAGGATGGTCTTGATCCCTTCTTCACGCAGGCTGCGTGCAGCCTGGGAGCCTGAATAGTCAAATTCGCAGGCCTGGCCGATAATGATGGGGCCGGAACCGATGATGAGTACACTTTTAATGGAATTGTCGCGCGGCATGTGCTGTAATAAATATAATAAATATAAAAATTAGGTCGGCGCGCTGAGCAGATTGGCCTTGCAGAGTAGCAGGTACAAAAATCGGGCTCAACGCCCGAGGCGCAAAAGTAAGCGAAAAATTCCAATTTCCGGGGGTAAAAGACCTATAAGGTTTTTGAAATCTTATAGGTCTGGCGCTGAGCTTATTTGACTCCTTGTCACACGCTGTCATGCCGACCGCAGGGAGGCATCTCTACATCAGCACCACAAGTTATTTGTTGGTAGGCTCCACGCAGGCCGCGCCTCATACCAACAAAGGCGATAAACCGAACAGCCAAACCCACCCCTAACCCCTCCCGGGGAGGGGACGCACGCTGCGCCACGTACCAACAAAGGTGACATCGTATTCTACCGCCACACGCTGTCATGCCGACGAAGAGCTTGTCCCGCCATAAGCGGGAAGGTATCTCTACAAGCACAACAAACCAACCCCTAAGCTAAGGCGGGAGGAAGCGCTTGTGTAGGCTAATTGTGCGGTTTGTTGGCAGGCTCCACGCGGGCCGCGCCTCATACCAACAAAGGCGGGGACAGCCGTGGCTCAGGATCACAGATTCTGCATTATTCTTCGTCCCGGATGCCCTTCGGAACATCCGGGACAGCGGGAGCAACCATATTACTATTCAATGTAACCTAAGTCATAGAAGGAAATCACTTTGTTAGTACTATCTTGAACAACAAGAACCTGTAAACCTGAGTATTCATAGTGAATATTGAAAATTTTATACTTATGACGTTTGTAATTTAACTCGGGATAAGCGCTGATAAAAAGCGAGTCAACTTTGTTAGGATCGAATAAAGTTTTTTTTTGAGATTTGGGAATATCAGGCATATTCACCTTTACCAGACCTGTCGAATCTATTACTTTATACGCCACATTAACTGAGTTAGTAAGATATACTGATAGAATTTTACCAGAATCAATTTTTGGCGTAAAGACGTTCACACAGAAATTGCTATTCCTTCCCTCGATAATTCTATCAATGAAATAATCCAGATTATTCATTATAAAAGTATCTACCTTAATTATTTGAGCCTTACTCAGGATTGGCAAGCAACAGAAAAAGAGGAATAAGCATTTTTTCATTTATGTAAAGTTGCGAGATGGATTAAAAGGCTGATACTTCGGGATGTCATTGGTGTGTTCTAAACAACTTCACTCCATACATGTTCTTTCCTTTAGTTGAAGCGAATAGAGTAAAACTTACAGCGTATCCTGGACCATAGTATGTTGTTATAATTGACTCGGACAGAATTACGCTTGGTAATGGTTTGAGACTTATAGATTCGCAATATCGCTTTACTTTCTCGAAGTCCTTTTTATTGAACGTTAGAAATTGAGCCGAGTTGGGAGTATCTAAAAAGTTATACCTGATACTGTAGGAATGTGTATTTTTTTTATTTGCCCACATAATCACGGCTTCACCATCCTCCTCAGCACTTTTTGAATTTACATAATCATACCTGTAATTATGCATCATTGTCGAGTTAGTATTCGCATCATGAGAAAGTAAATACCAAAGATTGTCAAGCACCCAGTTCTGCGCGAGGGTATGAATAGGTATTGCAATTGTTGATATTAACAAGCAAATGAGCGCAATCTTTTTTGAAGCGATTAATGCCATGATAACTTTGATTGGGGCAAAGGAGTACAAAAATCTTTATTTACTATCCTTTCTCTCATGCGACTTTTATCTGAAAAATGGCGAGATATATTTCTGAAAATCTGGGAGAAATTATCTTCTTCATTGTATTCATCACCCTCTTTATATTGGTAATAGAATGTTTTAATTGACATACAATTTTTGTGTTGAAAAATAGAATTTAGTAACGTTCTGTCAGACAGCCCACAAGAGTGTCCAATTATTTGCGTTTGAAAAGGTCTGGACTCAATAAAATCAAACAGTCGTTTATAATTCTCATTTTTTGCATAGTGAGATGATTTCATGAATTCCAGATATTCATTACGATTAAAGTTCTCCAAAACTTCATAAAATTTATCCTTTTCATCTCCAAACCCTAATAGCACTGTATTTCTTGAATCGCTAACAGATCCATGTATTTTAATTTCAGAATAAAAACGACCCGCAAAATGATTGTATAAATTTGCTGTAGTGGTGTAATTAAAATTCAAAATCAATGTATCATTATATCTGCCAATTTTGGATGACGAGTCAATAGGTACCTTTGATGTTTTCCCTTCTTTTAGCATCTGAAAAAATTCGTGCGAAAACTCTTCCATGAATGCTTTCTGTTCTTCAAAATTTGATAGAGAGGGGTTTGAAAATATATCATCGTAATCCGGCAGCAACATATTATCATCCAATAAGGATGGCTCAATCTTATGTTTGAGATAATTGCTAAAGAGGGAGGAGAACTGTCTAATATCACTATTTAGTTTATTTACAGCCTGTATGGATTTTATTTCTTGCTCCTTAGTAACGTTGTCAACATTTTTAGGGCATATGCTCCTAAGAAGCTTGTAGTAAATCATTTCTATATCACACCACATGATATCCTCTTCAGCATTAACCAAGTATTTAAATAAGACGTTGCTGAATTCAATTTTAAAAACAGGAGTTACATAATCCATCCAAACAATTGAATCGGCAGACACAGTCGGTCGATTCAATTGCAATAAATTATTTATTTGAGCAACTAAATCACTAAGACTATTACATGCTTGTAAAGCGATTTCCTCCTTGCTCCATAGCTTTACTAAACCACCGTCAAAATTTGAAGAGGTAACGTTACTCCAGAAATATTTAATAAAATCAGAATACGTTGTTTTTAATCCATGCGAAAGATCAAAACCATTACCTAATATAATAAGCCGATTCATTTAATGAAGTTTGAGCTTTCAAGATAAGAATTTGTAAAGGGAAAAACAATGTATAAACGCCTTCAGACAAATCCACACGCTGTCATGCCGACGATAGGAGGCATCTCTATATAAGGCTTTGGGTGGGGTAACGTATAGATCCTTCATTCCGCTGCGCTCCATTCAGGATGACAGCGTGTAAAATTTGTATCACTCCCCACGCTGTCATGCCGATGATGGGAGGCATCTCTATATAAGGCTTTGGGTGGAGTAACGTATAGATCCTTCGTTCCGCTGCGCTCCATTCAGGATGACAGCGTGTAAAATTTGTATCACTCCGCACGCTGTCATGCCGACGAAGAGCTTGTCCCGCCGTAAGCGGGAAGGCATCTCTACAAGCACAACAAACCAACCCCTAAGCTAAGGCGGGAGGAAGCGCGCGTGTAGGCTAATTGTGCGGTTTGTTGGCAGACTCCACTCGGGCCGCGCCTCATACCAACAAAAATCAAAAAGACCTATAAGGTTTTTGAAACCTTATAGGTCAGATGAACACAAAAAGCGAACCCCCCACCTTCGCGATCTGAAGGCGGGGGGTTTTTATCTTCAGGGAGATAGTAGTTCCCGTATTGCTGCTATTGTGCGTTTACTGTCATCTTCCTGCGCTCAGAGGCTTTACCGTCTACCATCAGGGTGTAAGTATAGATGCCGGGCATGAAGTTGCTGTTTTCCAGGGTCACGCTGCCGCTGCCTTGTACCGGTACATCAATGTGTTTGACCAGGCGGCCGGTAATGTCCATTACCTCAATAGAGGCGCTTTGTGCAAACTTGGGCAGCTGGTAGTGGATCTCTGTAGACCGTACAAATGGATTGGGCATGTTTTGCGCCAGCGCGGCCTTTTGCTCGCTGGCCGTTACAGCAATATCCTCGATACCGCTGGTCACACGGGCGGTGATATACTGGCAGCCCTGGTTGCCGGTGTACAGGGTGGTGACATTTGCCGGGGTGATGGCCCTGTCGAAGATCAGGATATCATCCAGCCTGCCGTGGAAATAGGTGTTGTTGGAGTAGATGCTCCTGCCGAAATAGCAGAGGGTGCGCAGTACCGAGCAGGGCGGGTAAGCAGTGACGCTGGTGTACCATACGGTACCGTTCCGGTACACCGTCACATTGGTGCCGCTGAGCGTAACCACGATATGCTCCCAGCTGCCGAGGGTAAGCGCAGTGGCCCCTGTATGGTAATCCCTGGCAGTGGAGCTGCACTGGTGCAGGCCGAGTGTGGGCTGGATAGTATAGTTGGTCATGGCGTAGAACACGTTGTCCATATCGATACCGTTGCCAAACTCGAACATACGCTCCCAGTAGCCGTGGCTGTCCATATAGATCCAGCCGGAAACCGAAAAGTCGCCTGCCACCCATACATCTGCCGGCAGGTCTACGTAGTCGGATACGCCGTTGAACTGGAGGGCGGTATTGGGTATACCGGTATGGCCCACTGCGGGAACGGCGCCCATTACGGTACCATTCCTGGGGCCCCAGCTGTCCAGCGCATTGCCGTCCAGGCAATATTTGGAGTACAGGCCGGGGATGGATTGGGCCTGGGCTCCGGTAAGGGCACCGGCAGTAAGTAAACCTGCCAGGAAAAGATTTTTCAAAGCTCCGAAGGGCTTAATGTTTTTGCATGCTTTGTGTAACTGTTTCATAAAATAGATGCTTGTTTAATTGTGAGCCACAAACATAGCGGCCGCAAGAGGGCCGCACCTAATCTATCTTAGTATCGGTAGCGCTTACTTTACGAACGGCGTGGCGCGGGCCTAGTACAGCAGGATCAGCGATGAGCGGACACCCACTACATTGTGCGCTTCATCAAAAACCTCTTCGATAGACAAGCGGATCTCTTTGTTGCGGATGAGGCTCAGCTGCTCCAGCCTTTTCTTAATATTCTTTATTGCTGTAGACTGGTGCTCACTACCATTTTCCGACACCCGGAATCCGAGGCCGTTGTCGGTGATATCGATGCAGACCGCGCCGGATACGGTATAGATGTCGATCCGTACGCTGACGCTCTTCTTCTGTGCGCCCTTCATACCATATTTAATCGCGTTTTCTACCAGGGGTTGTATGAGCAGCGGCGGTATCATGACGGTCTGCAGCTGCACCGCCGGGTCAATGCTGACTTCGTACTCGAGCAGCTGCCCGAAGCGCAGCTGCTCCATCTTGAGGTAGTTATCGATCAGCGCTACTTCCTTCGCCAGCGGTATAAAGTCGTTTTTGATATTGCTCATGTTTTGCCGGATGAGGTCAGATATGGTCCTGATGTACTCGCTGGCCGATTCGTGATCCTGCTTATTGATCAGGCCCTGTACATTGTTCAGCGAGTTGAAAATGAAGTGGGGGTTCATCAGTGCATTCAATGACCGGAACTCAGATTTGATAAAGCGG
>JAEUVW010000262.1 GCA_016786525.1 Chitinophagaceae bacterium | reverse complement strand
GTAAGCAAAATATATAAGACGCCTGAAAATCTCGCAGGAAATCAGCGTGCAAACCAATACAGTAAAGGCTTTGAGCACCTGCCATCCTATTATAAATAAATATACCTATTAAAAGATAAACAATGTCAAAAATAGTTGTTCAAAAACTTGCACCGTATTTTTATTGTATTACATTTGCGTACAAATAAATTAACAACTTTTATGAAAAAATTATTCCTTTCTTTGTTAGCATGTGGCAGCATAGCAGCGGCTAACGCACAAGCCGGCAGCTGGCTTCTTTATGGACAAGTGGGTATCAATGCAACTTCATCTGATGAATTCGGCGGTACTACCGGAAATGCAAATACCGTAAACTGGTATGCTACTCCGGGCCTGGGTTATCAATTTGACAACCATTGGACACTGGGTCTGTATGCAAACTATGCAAATGGAGGATTTAAAGCTCTGGGTACTGTTAAACCATGTATGAGGACAAACGACTGGGAAACTGGTGTGTTCGTTCGTTACACTGAGAACCTGAATAAAATTTTCTCTGTTTTCGGTCAATTCAACGCAGGATTTGCTCATGGTAACTCTACCCTGGACGGTAAAGTAATCACCAACTCCCGTTACAATGGCTTCAGCGTTGGTTTCGCACCAGCTATCGCTGTTAACGTACACAAAGGCCTGGCCCTGACTTTCGGTATCGGTGGTATCGGATACAGCAACCATGCTTATGAAAACAGGAACAACTCTAACGGAGAATTCAACGTTTCTTTCGGTCAACAAATCAACTGGGGTATCCAAAAGAACTTCGGTGGCCACAACCGCCGCATTCACCGCGAGCCAGGTACTGACCGTCATATGAAAAACTGGAGGGATGACGATGGTGATTCACCACGTAAAGCCCGTAAAGCTCGTCACAACGACGAAGAAAGCGAAGACTAATCAAACCATTAGCATTATAGAAAGAACCGGCTCCTTTTCAGGGCCGGTTCTTTTTTTTCTGTTTCCCCCTTCGAGAAGGCCGGGTCCAGGCTGGTTTTTAGCATAATAGGTCGTATCTTCGCATACCTTATATTAGCTTATATTATTTCCTGTTTTAAACAATTTACCGGCATATTGCACAGTGTTGTACAATAACCTATGAAAGAAGCTTCACGCAAAACTGCCGTTACCTTATTTGTTTTCCGTTTTTTCCGCTTACTGGTTTCTATTGCCACCCTGTCGGTATCGGCACATTTTTTCGGTGTGGGCCTGGAGCGTGAAAGCTGGATCTTAAGCCTGAACTTCGTGGTGGTGGTGCAGCTGGCCCTGTGGGGACCGCTTAATGAAACGTTCAGGGCTAAATTTATCTTCCTGAAAGCGGAGGAGGGCGCTCCGGCCGCCCTGCACCGTACAGCGTCCCTGCTGCTGTTTTCCTTATCCGTTATGGCAGGCGTGGTGCTCATTATGGAGCTTTTTGCAGGCAATATAGCCGCGATGATCGCCCCTTCCTTTACCGGCGTGGAGCTGGACCGGCTTACGCTATTGCTCCGTTACCTGCTGTGGTCCGCAGTCTTGTCCCAGGCGACCCAGCTGCTGAGCAGTGTGCTCAACACTTACGATTCTTTTTATATACCGGAGATCAGCGGCTTTATTTCCGCCATCATCAACCTGGCCCTCATTGTGCTGCTCAGTGACTCGATCGGCATTTACTCCTTCCTGATCGCCAACTATGCCAGCGCCCTGCTCCTGCTGCTCGCGCTCGTTTACCAGATCAAAAAGCTGAAGATTCCGCTGTTTGAGCAGAAAATATCATTCTCATGGCAGCAGGTCCGGCCCTTTATCCTGTATTCCATCCCGTTTTTCTTACCCTATATCATCGGCCAGTGCAACAGCCTGATCGAAAAGCTGATTGCCAACCTGCTGGCTAACAATACGGTATCCATTATCGATTATTCTAAAAAAATATCCGACATCATACAGACGGTGCTGACCAGCGTGCTGGCCACCATTATGGTTCCTACCCTGTCCTCGAAGTTTTCAGCCGGCAACCTGGAAGGGGTAGGTGAAGAATCCAGAAAATACCTGCAGCTGATCTTCCTGATGCTGGCATTCATCATGCCCATGCTGGTCCTTTGTTCAGACGATATTACTGCTATCCTGTACAATAAAGGGACCATCAGCGCACACGACCTGGCCCTGATCTCCCTGCTCATCAAGCTCTACGCGATCAGCCTTCTGAGCATTTTCTCTTACCTTATTTTTGGCCTGATCCTGCTGTCGGTAAACAAAAACCGTCAATATGCGCTCTACGGTATGATTGCGCAGATCATCATGATCCTGATCAATGCCGCTGCCTACCGGTTTTCGGGCATCTACACCTTTGTGATCGCCCTGACCCTTTCTCATTTCGTCAGCGCCTGCATCCTGTGCTATCATCTTCCGTTTGACAAAAAGGTGATCCTCGGCAGTGTATTCCGCTACGGCCTGCTGATCTTTTTTGTGCTGTGCGGCGCTTACCTGTTCAACCGCTGGGTGTACAGTCCCGGCAATCCCTTTGTTCATATTGCCTACAATTGCGTGGTCGTTGGCGGCTTATGCGGCGGCCTGGCCCTGTTGTTGCGCTTACCCGAGATACAGGCCCTGAAGTCACTCATTTTAAAAAACAGATAATTGAAACCCCGTTTTCTTACGATATTCCCGGAAGCAGAAAATGTACACCTGATCAAGGATGTGGGTATGGTGCCGTACAGCCTGTACCGGTATTGCGGGTACACTGCGGGCCTGGCCTGCTACAGGCATGGGGAATATCCTTACCAGGATACGGAGGTAAAGGGCCTTCAGCTTGTTCTTATCCCGAAGATCTTTTCCAATACCCTGCTGGACGGCCTGTGGCTGATCGCCTCTAAGAGCAGGAAGTACGATATTGTACAAACGTTTCATTTCCGGCTCCGCTCGCTGATCTGGCTGTTTGTCTTTAAGTTGCTCCGCCCCGGGGGCAAAACCTTCCTGAAGCTGGATGCCAATGAGCGCATCCTGGACCAGGATTTCCGTGGCCTGAAAGGGAAACTGAAGGCCTTCCTGCTCCGCCGGGTAGACCTGGTCAGCGTAGAGAACACCTTCCTGCAAAAAGCGCTCAGCCGGAAGTGGCAAAGGGCAATAGCCTATATACCGAACGGGTTTTCTGAAACCGGGGAGGCCCCGCCTCCCTATACTGAAAAAAAGAATGAGCTGATCAGTGTAGGGCGCATCGGGGCCGCGGAGAAACGCACCGAAGTGCTGCTGGAGGCTTTTGCCCTGTTTTCGGAGCAGTACCCTGCATGGACACTAAAACTGGTCGGGCCTGTAGAGCCTTCGTTTTCCGCTTACCTGGATACCTACTTTAAACAATACCCGCAGCTTGCCGGCCGTATTGTCTTTACCGGACCGGTGCTGGACAGGAAGGAACTGTACCGGCAGTACGGGGAGGCTAAAATATTCTGCCTGAGCTCCCTCTGGGAAAGCTTCGGCATTGTATTGGTGGAGGCCGCATCCGCAGGTTGCTACCTGGTGACCTCTGCAGTGCTGGCTGCGCCGGATATAACGGCCGGGCAACGGTATGGGCGTATATTTGAGATCGATGATGTAATGGGTCTGGCCCAATGCCTGATCGAAACGGCTGGAAACGAAGCGCTGATGAGCCGCAACGCGGCCGAAGTGCAGGCATTTATGCACAACACCTTCTCCTGGCCTGTGATTGCCCGGAATATGGATACACAACTCAACCCGCAAAACGCAGCGCATGAATCCTGATATATCCATCATTATTGTCAATTACAATTGCGACGCTTATCTCGCCGATTGTATCCGCTCGGTATACCGGCAGGTACAGGATGTTTCTTTTGAGATCATTGTATCGGACAACAATTCTACCGACGACTCCCTGCTCCATATCAGGCAGCAGTTTCCTGAAGTAGTGATCGTTGAAAACGGCAAAAACCTCGGCTTCGGCGCAGCTAATAATGCGGGGGCAAAAGTGGCCAGGGGCCAATACCTGCTGCTGCTGAACCCGGACACCTTACTGGTGAACAATGCCTTGCTGCTGCTGTACCGCTCGGCCGAAGAAAAAGGGAGTACAATGGGCTGCTGCGGCGGCAACCTGCTGGATGAACACAGGCAGCCGGCCAACCTGGGGGGCAATTTCCCCTCCCTGTTCCAATTGTTTTCCGACATCGGTTTCCGTTTTTTCTACAAGAGATATTATACCCGCAAAGTGTCCCTGCTGCTGACGGCAGATACCCTGCCCGAAGACCGTTATATTGATTGTATCTGTGGGGCGGATCTCCTGATCAGGAAATCTGTTTTTGAGCAGATGCGGGGCTTTGACGAAGATTATTTTCTCTATTATGAAGATACTGATCTGTGCTACCGCCTGAAAGAGGCCGGATACCATAACCATATTGTGCCGGAAGCACAAATCATGCACCTGGAAAGTGCGGCCATCGCAGATAACAGGGCGGAAAAATTAAATTTGAGAAAATTTGCTTTCTTTGAAAAGAGCAAACAGCTTTTTTTTAAAAAAACAAAAGGTACGTTTGCGGTCCGTATCAGTAAAATACTCACCGTTCTTTACCTGTTTACCAGGCTGATTGCCCACAGGGGCGCGGTAAAGAATTATATTGAAATGATGCGCATAACCGTAAAGATGAGGCAAAACCAATAATACCCCACTATCGTGAACAATCGTTTTTTACAATATTTCCGCATGGCCAACTGGCCGTTCCTGATCTTCCTTGTCGGAGTCACCAGCATCAAACTGCAGGTGAAGATCATATTCATTGCCGCCTACCTGGTTTTCCTGCTGGTGAAGAAGGTGCCTTTCGGTCGGATCTTTGAAGGCCCGGTAAAGTTTTACGTCCTGATGCCTGTGGTGGGCCTGCTTGCAGCTTTGCTGCACCGGTCTTTTGCTGTACCGGGATATTGGTTCGGCAACCTGACGAGCATCGCGATCTGGCTGATGTGTGCCTGCTCTTTTCTGCTGATCAGGGTAACGCTGAGCAATACCCCCCGCGAAAAGACCCAAAGAAGTATAGAACTGTTCTTTATACTGAACGCCTTGTTCTGCCTGTTCCAGCTGGCGCAAATGATCATCGTCAGCAAGCATATATTCCCGTACTGGTATACCGAGCTGGACAATATCTATGGTGTCTCTACGGGCGATCACCTGCATGGCATTTTCATGGATAACAGTACCGTCAATGCGGCGATCTGCCTGATGAGTGTCTTTTATTTCCTTTTTGTAAGAAGGTATGCTTTTGCGTACCTCAGCATGGTCATTTGCCTGCTGTGTACCAGCAATCTCACTGTTTTCATCCTGCTCAGCTGCATTTTCCTGGCCTTTATCCTCTTCGGCTCCCAACGCAAACAGGTATTTGCAGCAGGCGTTCTTTGCGTAGGGCTGTACCTGTTTATCTCCCCCAGCAACATCAACTATGTAGAGCGTGTGCTGGCCAAAGTAAAAGTGCAGTCCAAAAACAAGGATGCCGCCCCGCTGGCACAGGTACCGGTCAAAGACACGGCAATGCAGGACAGCCTGGTGACGGCTATTGCAGGCACGCATAAGCCTGTGATCCAAAATGAAGAACCGAAAGAAAAACTGCCGCCTCCTTCCAATGCAACCCAACCCTATGTGTACGGGAATGCTCC
>JAEUVW010000171.1 GCA_016786525.1 Chitinophagaceae bacterium | reverse complement strand
GTAAGCCCGGATCAGCTCATGCAAACCCGCATCTTTGGCACCTGCTCTTTTCAGGTAACTGATCAGAAATTCCTTATCGGCATCCAGATCGCCGCTGTAATTCAGGATCGCCGGTACATTGTTCTGTATGCAAAAACGCATAAATCTAAGTTCGGCATTATTCCTGTCTTTTCCGATCGCCTGCTCCAGCATTTTCCGGCCCCGGTTGAAATAACCCAGTTTGTTGAAAGGGCCGGATACATGGGGGCACATCATCAGTTCCGACATGGCTTTGTAGCCCAAAAGCGTCGGATGGCCTGTATCTTGTATCCGGCGGGTCTGGTCATAAAACGCACGGGCCGAGCGGCTGCTTTGCTGCGAGCGCTCCAACAGGCCGCGATAATACTGAAGATCCGGCGAAAAAGCCCGTGCCACCTGCGACAGTAACATAATCATCATATACAACACTACCCTTCTCATAACACACCCAGGCTATGCCTGAGGTACGAACCGGCCAGCAGGCTTACTTTTTTATAATTATTGATGCGGATGCGCTCCTGCATCATGCGGGCAGAAGGCAGCGATTTGATCTTGGCAAACAATGCCTTGTAGTACACATAGGCCACATACACACCAAAGCGCGACGAAACCGGCAATTGCCGGATGGCGGCCAGCGCTTCGTCAAAATCCTGCTGGATTTCAAGTTCTATTGCGGTCTTATCCTGCTCGGAAAAACGGGCCAGGTTGACGGAGGGGAAATAGACCCTGCCCAGGTCGGCATAGTCCGCCTTCAGATCGCGCAGGAAATTGACCTTCTGAAAAGCCGCGCCCAGCTTCATTGCGCCGGGTTTCAGCTGCCGGTACAAAGTATCGTCGCCTTCCGTAAACACACGCAGGCACATCAGGCCCACTACCTCTGCCGAGCCCAAAATATAGGTATCATACGATGCCCGGTCGTGCCTGTCCACACCCAGATCCATAGCCATACTCTGCAGGAAGCACTCGATAAGCTCCCGCTCCACCCCGTAGCGGTGCACTACAGCCTGGAAACTGTTCAGCACAGGATTCAGGCTGATCTGCCGGTCTATGGACCTCCAGGTCTCCAGCTTAAACTCCTCCAGCAGCCCGGCCTTGTCATACCCGTGAAACGAATCGACAATTTCATCGGCACAGCGGACAAAACCATAAATGCTGTAGATCGCATCATGAAACTTCCGGTGCAGGCAATGGATACCCAGGGAAAAGCTCGTGCTGTAAGCTCTTGTGATCAGCTTGCTGGTACTGACCGATACGGTGTCGAAGAGTTGTTTCATTTCATCGTTTATTTTTAAGGTACTGGTTGGCTTGTTCTGCCGCTATACGGCCCGAAATGAGCGCGGGCGGTACACCCGGCCCCGGAACGGTAAGCTGGCCGGTATAGAACAAATTGGCTACTTTCCGGTTTTTCAGTTTTGGTTTCAGCACGGCGGTCTGCCGCAATGTATTGGCCAGCCCGTACGCATTGCCTTTATAGGCATTATAGTCACGGGCAAAATCGTCCACACAATAGCTCTTTTTAAAGATGATGTCCTCTTTAAAGCGTTCGCCTGTATGCTCTTCTATGCGGCTGATCAGCCTGTCGAAATATTGTTCCCTTTGCGCTTCCGTATCTTCAAGGCCTGTGGCCACAGGCACCAGCAGGAAGAGATTTTCCATACCTTCCGGGGCAACGCTGTCGTCTGTTTTGGATGGGCAGCACACATAAAAAAGCGGGTCCGAAGGCCATTGTGGTTTCGTATAGATTTCGTCCACATGCCGGTCAAAATCGGAATCGAAGTAAAGATTGTGGTGCTGCAGTTTGCGGATCTTCTTGTTGACGCCTATGTAAAAAATAAGACAGGAGGGCGCAAAGGTCTTCCCGGCCCAATAGTCTTCATCATAATTACGGTATGCTTCGTCCAGCAGTTTTTGCTCTACGTGGTGATAGTCGGCAGAAGCAATGACCAGGTCCGATGCAAAAAATCCGGCACTCGTTTGTACACCCTTTGCCTTTTTGCTTTCTACATCGATCTTATCCACCCTCACCCCGGTATGTATCTGCACCCCCAGCTCTTCTGCCAGGCTTTGCATGCCTTCCACGATGCGGCCCATGCCACCCATAGGATAATAGGTACCCTGCACCAGGGCTGCATAATTCATCAGCGTATACAGGGCAGGAATTTTGCTGGGCATCGCGCCCAGGAATAATACCGGGAACTCCATCAGGTCGATCAGGCGGTCGTCGCGGAAGTAGCGGCAGACATAGCTGTGTACATCGGTAAACAGATGCGAACCGGCTATGCCTTTGAGCACATCGAGGCTGGCATATTCCAGCCAGGAAAAAGCAGGCTTGTACACCAGCTGCTGCATGCCGGTGCGGTATTTAAAGGCTGCTTCTTCCAGGAAGACTTTGAGCCGGCGTGAGCTACCGGGTTCTACCCGCTCAAACAGTTCATCCAGGGCGGAGCGGTCGGCGGGTATGGCCAGCACATCATCGCGGCCAAAAATGATCTGGAAACCAGGGTCCAGCTTTTTGAGGGTATAATAATCGGAGGTCTGCTTTCCAAACTGTGCAAAAAAGTCATCAAACACATCGGGCATCCAATACCAGCTCGGCCCCATATCAAACAAAAAACCCTGTTCGGAAAATGAACGGGCGCGGCCGCCGGCTTGCTCATGCTGCTCCAGCACATCGACCTTGTGGCCGCTCTTTGCGGCACAGCAGGCCGCTGCAAGACCTGAAAATCCACTCCCGATGATCGCTATCCTGGACATTTATTTTGTTTAACTTTATAACAAATCTATTAAACAAAATGGAAGGACCAAATATTCACAAAAACATTAGAATATCCTTAGGATAACGGAGCAGCTTCAGGTTCCGGCTTTCGGCAAACGGCGCCAGCCTGTTTTCGTGGCCCGCCAGCAGCAGGGAGGTCTTTTTGTAGCGCGCGGACAGCATAGCCGACAATGATGCCAAAGGTTCGGTATAGGAATCTGAGGTCAGCAGCGTAAAGAGGTAATCCGGCTGCACCAGGCCTATGGTGTATTCCAGCTCTTCGAAAGGCACGCTGGGTCCCAGGTTGATGACCCGGTGTCCCCTGCTCCGGATCAGCAGTTCGCCAAACAGGGTGCCGAGTTCATGCCATTCATGATGGGGCAGGAAGACGATGAATTTCTTCTGTTTTTCAGCGGCCTGCTCAGACAGGGCGTCGATACGGGCCAGGAACTTCCGCCGGATGAGTGTGGAGGCAAAATGCTCCTGGACGGGCAGGGTCTCATCTACGCTCCAGAGCAGACCGGTCTTGTGGAGGAAAGGATAAATGACTTCCAGCACGCCTTTCTCCACGCCATACTTCCTGAGAATCTCGTCAAACAGCGGTGAGAATGTGCCTTCATCAAACTGCAGCATCGCAGAGACCAGCTGACTTATGTAAAAGCCCGTCTGTTTATCCAGCGGCTTTTCTTCCTGCATCTTGCTCACCGCTTCCCTGAGCTCTGCGGGGCTGAGGGCGGCGATTTTTGATATTTTATAGCCTGCAGCGACCAATACGGCCACATTGAGCAGCTTTTTGAGCTGCACATCGTCATAATACCGGATATTGGTGTCTGTACGGTGCGGGGCAATGATCGCATATCGTTTTTCCCAAATACGTATCGTATGCGCCTTTATGCCGGATAGCCTTTGCAGCTCACTGATCTGGTAAAAATTCATGGCCTCAATTGCAGGTTTGCTGCTTCAAAAATAGGTTTGTTCGTAGTGATTTTTCACAATAATTTTTAAAAATCAAAATGGTGTATTAATTTGGCAGCGGTTACAAAACCAAAATGCACTCTTTATGAAGAAGATACTCACCGGTGCGGCGCTTTTGTCTGCTCTGCTGTTTGGCAAGGAAACACAGGCCCAGGAATTAGGTTTCGGCATCAAAGGCGGCTATGGCAAATCTGTCGTGCGCGCGCCCAAACGATCTGATATTTATAACATTGGCAGTATCTACACCTTCAATGCGATGGCCTACCTGGACATTCCCTTGTCCGATGGCTTCAGCATACAGTCCGGCCTGGCGGTAAACGGCAAAGGAGCCAAGATCAATGTGTACGATCAGAAAAGCGGCACCTATACCAACTATGAGAGCAATCCTATCTATCTTGAACTGCCGGTACATGCGGTGGCTAAAATTGCGATCGGCGACATCTTCGACAAATGCAATATCCTGCTGGGTGGCGGGCCTTTTGTTTCCTACGGTGTATCCGGCAAACAAAAGGTAAACGGCAAATTCCTCGGTAAATCGTTCTCTTCTGAAGACAATATCATTTTCAGCAATGACGACGCGCCTGTGAACAGCAGGAACTTTTACGGCGAATTCAAACAATTCGATTTTGGCCTGAATGCTATTGCGGGCATTGAATACCATTGGGCGACCTTTAACCTTACCTATTCCTACGGTGTGGTCAATGTAAACCCCGGTGCCAACCTGACACAGATAGACCGCCTGAAAAACCGTGTACTTTCTGCTTCTATAGGCGTACGCTTCTAAATAAAGCTTCTTTTTCTTTTCAAAAGATTTGTTTCACATTTGTGCTGAAACAAATCTTTTTTGTTTTGTAAAAACAGGCAAACTATGACTTCAGAAGTAATCTACCAGGGCGACCTGCGTACTGTGGCTACACACCTGCAATCCGGCACGGTGATCGAGACCGACGCGCCTACAGACAATAACGGGAAAGGCGAACGCTTTTCTCCCAGCGATCTTGTTGCTACGGCACTGGCATCGTGTATGATGACCATCATGGGCATAGCAGCACGCACACACGGCTTTGACATTGACGGCACCAGCTGCTCCGTGCAGAAGATCATGGCCGCAAACCCGCGCCGTATCGGGGAGATCAGGGTTGCCATGCACTTCCCGGAAGGCAAGGTGTACGATGATAAAACGAAAACCATCATTGAGCGTGCAGCCCTGACCTGCCCCGTTTTTGAAAGCCTGCACCCGGACTGCAAAAAGACGGTCGATTTCCTATGGGCGTAAACTGATGACGCTATGGCCGATACTGCAGTGCAGGCAACGCTTATGGCTGCAGTATTGGTTGAACAGCTGGATCATCCCCTGGCTTTCGGCGGCGTTGGCGGGCAACCATCCGGCCTGCTCCCATTCCCCGATCAGGCGGTTGCGCTCCGGGGCGATCTGCTCCAGCAACTGCAGCGACGTTTCGCCATGATCGCCCAGGCCGCTGCGCCGGCTGTAGTAGTGCCGGATCGGCGCTATGGTATTGATCACGATATTCTGTATACTGTCCGCACCAAGATGCTTCGGGGCCTTACTCTTCGGCTCATCTTCAAAGCGGAAATGCCCGTCCCAGTAGCCGGATGCACTTACTTCGAACAACTGCATCAACTCTGCCAGAGACGATGATGCCACGATCTGTGTAAACAGGTGCAGGGACCGGTGGATGAGGGCGGCAAACTGCGCGATCCGCACCGTAGGGAAGTTGGCGGGCCGCATCCGCATGAATTTCCAGATTTTGGCATCCAGCGGCTGTAATTTGTATTTTTTGCGCAGGTATTCGTATTCCTGCCGCAGGCGAAAAGGGTATTCTTCCTGAAACGTCCTGTTCAGCATCCCCGCCTGGCCAAACAGCAAGGCTTCGATATGAAAGAGATTGTTGTGATGTCGCCCCAGGATATTGACCGGCAGGGATTGAGCCAGCAATAAAAAGGGCATCGCGTTGGTCTTGAAGCCGAAGTTGGCGGCCAGGCGCCAGTACAGCAATACCCGCCAGTCGCCTGCATTCTGCTTCAATTGGGTATCCCACTCTGCAAAGCGCATCTCCCAGCGTTCGGCCAGCAGGCGTGTCAGCCAGGCTTGCCGGTTCAGCTCATGCACCTTTTGCAGGTGTGCGCGGCAGGGTATCGCATGCAGGGCATGGCTCAGCCCCTGGTAATTGCTGATGATATGGGGAGGTATATGCGGCGCCATTTCCAGCAAAGGCACCAGGTTGTTGCCCTTTACGGGCACATCATTTTTCCATACCACATGCAGGATGATGTTGTCATAAGCCTTATTGTAATGATGCCCGTGCCGGTACCAGTCGCTGGCTTTGATGTGCAGCTCCACATTGCCGACCAGCAGGGTGCCGCCGATACGGACCTTGGCCTCTTCGAAATCCGGCCCGGCATGTACATTACGCCGTCCCGGGTACTGCACCACTACAGGCTCCCCGTCGGCAGTTTGCAGACCGGAGGGCTTATACAGGGAATGTTGCCAGATGTACTGGAATAGTAATTCGTTTTTCATTGCAGCTTACAACTGCAATACATATCATAAAAACGAAACCATTTCCTGCTGGTACTGACGGGCTGCGGCTCCGGCAGCTTCGGCAAAGTCTGTTCCGCTGCTGGCATAGATCACAGCGCGGGACACATTGATCAGGATACCGGCGTCTTTATTGAGCGTATGGGTGCATACGGTGGCCACATCCCCGCCCTGGGCTCCTACGCCTGGGATCAGGAAAAAGTGGTCCGGGCACAGCTCCCGTACCCGGGCCAGCTGCTCTTTGCGGGTAGCGCCGACGACAAACATGATATTCTCAGGGCTGCCCCAGGAGCTCACGGCTTGCAATACATGCTCATAAAGCGGTTGGCCATTGCAGATCAGTTGCTGGAAGTCTTTGCTGCCTTCATTGGAGGTAATGCCCAACACGATACCCCATTTTCCCTCAAACTCCAGGAAAGGGGCCACACTGTCTTTGCCCATATAAGGCGCTATGGTGACGCTGTCGAAATTGCAGGCTTCAAAAAATGTTTTGGCGTATTGCGTGGAGGTATTGCCAATGTCGCCGCGCTTGGCGTCGGCTATGGTGAAAATGTCGGAAGGAATGTATGACAGTGTTTTCTCCATGCTCTCCCAGCCTTTCAGCCCCCTGGCCTCGTAGAATGCGGTGTTGATCTTATAGGAAACAGTATACTCCTTCGTCGCATCTATAATGGCCTTATTGAAGGCGAAAATGGGATCTTCCTCTGTCAAAAGATGCTGTGGGATCTTGGAAATATCCGTATCCAGCCCTACACAAAGGACCGATTTTTTAGCCCTGATCCGGCTGATGAGTTCACTGCGTGTCATAGGCCCGCAAGGTACGCCGATTTCGGCGTTATCAGGCGTTACGGCAAAACCAAAACCTGTAAGGTTTTGAAAACCTTACAGGTTTATGCCAAAAAACAACGCGCTTGCTGTCAATATGTTTTACTTTTGGCAACAGAATTTGAGACCGTATGTTTTCTTCCAATAAAAGTTGCCAGAGCTGCGGCCTGCCCTGGGATAAAGACCCCAGGGGCGGCGGCTCGAATGCAGACGGCAGCCTCAGCGAACTATACTGCAGCTACTGCTGGCAGGATGGCGCTTTTGTACAAGCAGGGTGGACCGCACAGGATATGCAGGAGTATGTACTGAAAGTACTGGGCCGGAAAGGCGTACCGGAATTTCTTGGAAAAATGCTGGTGAAAGACATCCCGAAGCTGCAACGCTGGTCCAAACCATAACGTATCTATTATTCCCGAAATAAGAAATGAGCAGTATTGCAAAAAAATCTTTGATCAACCGTATTGACGGGGTCACCTTCTGGCTGTATATGGCCCTGGTGATCATCGGCATCTTCGCTGTTTTTTCGGTAGAGTACCGGAGCACGGACCCCAGCATCTTTATGATGTCCAAGAGCCATATGAAACAAAGCATCTGGTTGGGGATCTCTTTGTTCGTCGGTATGATCATTATTTTCACCGAAAGTAAATTCTTCTCCTCGGTGGCCTTCCTGTCCTACGCGATCTGCCTGCTGCTGATGATCATCACCATCTTTGCCGGGGTGAATATGAAAGGGTCGCACTCCTGGCTGTCGCTGGGAGGTATCCGCTTCCAGCCCGGCGAGGTAGGCAAGATCTTTACCTCCCTGGCCCTGGCCCGCTACCTGTCGATGGGGGAAACGAATTTTACACGCACGAAGGACCGCCTGATCGGTTTGGCCATAGCCATCGTACCCGCCTTCATCATTATCCTGCAAAATGAAACGGGACTGGCACTGGTGTATTTTTCCTTTATCCTGGTGATGTACCGCGAAGGCTTACCGAATGCCATCCTGATCTCGATTTTCGCCCTTGGCTTCCTGACGGTGTCCACCCTGTTGCTCAGCCATACGGCCATGCTGATCCTGATCAGCTCCATCACCATACTGCTGGCTGTGTTGATGCGGTATACGCTGAAGCGCGACGGTACGGCACGCATTGTACTGATCGCTTCTTTTGCTTTTGCACTGCTTTTTTCGCAGGTCATCATTCCGCTGGCTTTTAAAAAAGCGCTGAAGAACTACCAGATCGAGCGCATCTACACCATGCTGGGGCAGGATGTACCGCAGGAATACTACAAGGAAAGCGAGACCAGCGAAACCAAAAAGAAAGACCCCGGTTATAACGTACGCCAGTCTATGATCGCGATCGGCTCCGGCGGCCTGTTTGGCAAAGGCTATTTGAACGGCACTTCCACGAAAAACTCTTTTGTACCGGAGCAGAATACGGACTTTATCTTTTGCTCTATCGGGGAGCAGTTCGGCTTTATCGGCAGCCTGGTCGTCATCGTATTGTACCTGGGCCTGATGCTGCGTATCGTGCAGGTAGCGGAGCGGCAGAAGTCGGACTTCAGCCGCATCTATGGGTATTGTGTCGCTTCCGTATTGTTCTTTCACTTCGCGATCAACCTGTCCATGACCATCGGCCTGGCGCCCGTTATCGGCATTACTTTACCTTTTATCAGTTATGGCGGCACCTCCCTGCTCTCCTTCAGTATCCTGATCTTTATCCTGCTCCGCCTGGACACAGACCGTACGCTGATGATCCATTCCTGATAAAATACCCCCGGCATCACCCTTTTTCCCAGGGAAAGTTCCGGTATTTTTGACTCCTGTTATTAATTTAGCCTATGCGAAAAATATTAGCCTTTACACTGCTTTGCGGCATTGCACTGCAGGGATATGCACAACCTGCAAAGAAAGACATCACGCTCGAAGACATCTGGAAGAACGGCACCTTCAGGATCAAATCCGTTCCGGGCTTCAATGCGATGGAAGATGGCAAACGCTACACCCAGCTTGATAACGAGAACGGGAAACAATCCATCAGTACCTACAACCTGGCTACAGGCAAAAAAGAGAAAACCCTCTTTGATAATACGGTTCACACCGACGGCGGCACAAAGCTCAGCGTTTCCGACTACAGCTTCAGTAAGAATGAAAAGAAAATACTGCTGCTCTGCGAAGCCCAGAACATATACCGGCGTTCCGTATTGTACCGTACCTACGTGTTCGATACCCGCTCCGGTAACATAACTCCCATCGGGAAAGGCAAAGTACTGCACGCTTCTTTTAACGAAGAAGGCTCAATGGTCGCTTATGTGGCGGACAACAACCTGTACTACCAGGACCTGGCCAGCGGCACGATCAAACAAGTGACTTCCGATGGGGAGCGCAATAAGATCATCAACGGCAACTGTGATTGGGTTTATGAAGAAGAATTTGAATTTACCCGCGCCTACCAATGGTCGCCCAAAGGCAACTACATCGCTTATTACCGCTTCGATGAAAGCAAGGTGCCGCAATACACCATGACGATCTATGACAGCCTGTACCCCACTCCTTACCAGTACAAATACCCTAAAGCCGGCGAACCCAATTCTGTAGTCAGCATTAAAATATTTGACCTGAAGAACAACAAAACGGAAGAGGCCAATGTAGGCGCCGAGCAGGACCAGTATATACCCCGCATCAAATGGACCGAAACGGACAATGTGCTTTGTATCTTCCGCATGAACCGCCTGCAGAATAAGCTGGAATTGCTGCTGGCCAATGCGACCACAGGTTTCAGCGAAGTGATCTATGCTGAGCAAAACGCTGCTTATATCGAGATCAACGACAACCTGGAATTCCTGCCGGACAATGCTTCCTTTATCTTCAACAGCGAGCAGAGCGGCTACAACCAGCTGTACCGCTGGAACTGGAAAGAGCAGAAACTCAACCGGCTTACCGAGGGAAGCTTTGACATTGAGAGCATTACCGGTATCGACAAGACAAAGAAACTCGTCTACTATACGGCCGCGGAAACTTCGCCCCTGGAGCGCAAGCTCTATGCCGTTGATTGGGAAGGGAATAATAAAATCTGCCTGACCGGCGAAGCCGGCACACACGCCATTACCCCCTGCCAGGGTTTCCGCTTTTTCCTGGATAAACACAGCAGCCTGAATAGTGTACCCGTGTTCTACCTCAGGGATGCCAAAGGGAAGATCGTCCGCACGCTGGAAGACAACAGCGCGCTGAAAGCGAAAATGCAGGAATACAATTTCGGCACCATCCGGGCAACCACGGTAAAAGGCAGCTCAGAACAGCTGAACGCCTGGATGATCCTGCCGCCGGGTTTCGACAGCAGCAAGAAATACCCCGTGCTGATGTACCAGTATAGCGGCCCCGGATCGCAGATGGTCGCTGACAAATTCCCTGTAGGCGATTATTTCTGGCACCAGATGCTGGCATCAAAAGGCTACATTGTTTTTTGTGCCGACGGTACAGGCACAGGCTTGCGCGGGGAAGCTTTTAAAAAGAAAACCTACCTGCAGCTCGGCAAACTGGAAAGTGAAGACCAGATCGCAGCAGCAAAAAATCTCGGCAGCCTGTCCTATGTAGACCCGGCCAGGATCGGTATCTGGGGCTGGAGCTTCGGGGGCTTTATGAGCAGCACCTGCATGCTCAAAGGCGGAGACCTGTTCAAAGCCGGTATCGCTGTAGCGCCCGTGACCAACTGGCGTTATTACGATAATATCTATACCGAGCGCTATATGCGTACGCCTGCAGAAAACGCAAAAGGCTATGATGGCAATGCCCCCGAAAAAATGGCCGAGGGCCTGAAAGGCAAATTCTTCCTGGTGCATGGCACCGGGGACGACAATGTGCATTTCCAGAATTCAGTCATGCTGGCCGAGCAGCTGATCCAGAAAAATAAAGCATTTGAAGATGCGTACTACCCCAACAAAAATCATGGCATCGGGGGGGGCAACAGCCGCCTGCACCTCTATACACGGATGACCGACTTCATATTGAAGAACCTGTAAAGAGTGAACGAACATATTGTGAAAGATCCGCCTTCATCAGGCGGATTTTTTTTGTTGTTCAAAACATGCATTTCCCAGAGTTGATAAAATCAACTTTTTTATCGTTTACGCTATCATATTT
>JAEUVW010000164.1 GCA_016786525.1 Chitinophagaceae bacterium | reverse complement strand
GGCTGTTTCCTTCGGCAGCAGCAGTACCGGCTATATCGGCGGTACCGACAGCACCCTGCTCAAAACAACAGACGGGGGCAAAACCTGGACCTCCCTGCCGCATACCGGTATTGAGTACGAACCGCTTACCCAGGACATTATCGACCTGAGATTTGCCGACGCCGGCAACGGCTACGCGGTACTGAGCAACAGGGAACGGCTTGATATCAACGGGCAGTTGTACAAAACAACGGATGGCGGCAGCAGCTGGATAAAGGTGCCCAGGATATGGACTTCAGCCTACCGGCTTTTTTTATTTGATGCGAACACGGGCTACCTGACCGGGGTGTCCCCTTTTGGCGGCCCTACCGTACACAAGCTGGAGTTTGGCTCCTGGAGCGGCACTACATACCTGGGGGTCGGTACTTCGTATGCGGCTACAGCAGTCGATTTTTTCAAGCCCGGTACCGGCATGGTAGGCGGCGACTTCGGCTACATATACCGGACTTTTGATGCGGGGCTGAGCTGGGATACGGTGAAGACCAATGTGGACTCTGCGATCCACGCCCTGCGTTACCTCGACGAAAATACGATCGTTGCCGCCAGCGGGCATCCGATGACGCTGCTGATCAGTACGGACAAAGGATCCAGCTGGTCGTTCGAAACGCACTCCGGTACGTTCTACTATCCCGATATGAAAGCGATGGCCCTTTCTGCAAGGGATTCGCTGATCTCTGTCGGCAGGTCCCGTACCACCGGCAAAGGCCTGATCTATTATTCAGACCCGGCAGACCCCTGGATGAATATTGCCGAGGCAGCGCAGGCGCTCAATGCGGTTACCGTACGCAACGACAGCATTGCCTATATTGTCGGGGACAGCGGCCTCGTGCTCAGCAACAGTCAGGCCGTGCTTTCCTTTACCGAAAAGAGCGGCCTGCAGCATTTGCTGCGTGTGTACCCAAATCCCTCCGCTGGCCTTTTGACCAGCGAATGGACTGCCGTACACCGGCTAAGGGTGTATAGCGCGGACGGGAAGATCGTATACCAGGACCGCAAGCCGGACACCAGGCACCAGCTGGATCTTACTGCCTGGCCGGCAGGAACGTATATACTGGAAGCCGTTTCGGAAGCGGGAGATCAAGTCTCTGTGCCGGTACACAAACGGTAAACCCAGCGCCGGGGCAGGAGAGTGTACGGCATACAGCATACAGGTTCCTATGGCTTACAACAGCAGCAGCCGGGAGGAAGGGGGTGCCGCAACGGCGGGCAAGCGCTTATTGTGCGCTGCCCTGCTGCAGCCCTCAGGCATGGTAGATGATGTAGCCCAGTATAAAAGTAAGCAAGACTATTCCCAGCACGAGTATCAGGGTTTCGGTTCTGTTTTGCATCATTGACCCGTATAAGGCATCGCCTGGTGCACAAAGATCAGGGTGGCCGGTGGCCGGCAATTGCTGTTCGGTGCAGCGCAGCTGTCCCGTCTGCCTTGTCCCCGGAATACAGGTGTATTGCCGGTTATTATTGCTCCCTGGTCCTTATTGTGTTCCTTCAGGCCTATCGTCATCGCTTCAGCAGTCTTTTCCACGAAGATTTTTTGTTTATATAATTTGTTGTATTTGTTAAACAAAATTAAGCATTCTCCGGACTATTTACGCTTCCGGGCAATGAATTTTTATGCGTGCCGGTATAGGCTTACTTTTGCTGCTTCGTATGAAATCAGCCCGTATACTGATGTATGCCGTATGCCTCTGGTGCCTGTCTTTTGTTGCCTGTACCACACAAAAGAAGCTGGTCCGGGATGCACCGGCCACAGCAACTGAGCAGCGCCTGGGCAAGAAGCAGATGAAGCGGCTGGTGGGTTTTGCTTCCGGCCAGCTGAATGCCCCTTATCGATGGGGTGGCAATACGCCTAAGGGTTTTGACTGTTCCGGTTTCACTACCTACTGCTTCCGGCATTTTGGAGTTCAGTTGCCGCGTACGGCAGCGGACCAGGCGCAGAGCGGTAAACGGATCCGCTCGAAAAAGGCCCGGCCCGGCGATCTTATTTTCTTTAAAGGCCCGGATCACAAACAAAAGAAGACAGCCCATGTCGGTATTGTCGTTTCCGGCAAAAGAAAGCAGATCCGCTTTATCCATGCGGGCAGCAAGGGAATCACCATCAGCGGCTTAAGCGAGGAGTATTTCAGCAAACGCTTCACGACGATCAGGCGGGTGCGGAGCTAGCTGCGGCTGGCCCCTTCATGATGTGCAGCCGTAGGTGCCACTTTCCTGCACTTCGATCTCCTGCGTCGCTGCACCGGTAAACCACTGACAGACAGCATCATGAATACCGGCTTTGAGCAGGAGCTTTTTGCCGGTGCACACTTCCTGATCCCAATATCTGCTTTCAGCTCTGTTCCTGTAATAGTATCCCTGAACAGGCATGGCCTCTGCTTGTACCGGCACCCGCTGTACACCTGCCTGCCGTACAAGAAGGTAGGGCGATGCTTCGCCGGTACCCGGGTATAAGCGGCAGGGCAGGGTTCCAGAACATCCGGTAGTACAGGCGCACCGTCGCAGATAAAGTATCGGCTGCAGGGGATATAATTGATCCTGCCGATAGTATATTCATGAGTCTGTATTGTACGGTTGACATCGGCCCGTATCAGGGCGTCCGGCTGATTGCTGCCGCAGCTCTGCAGGTATTGCTGATACCTGTGTCTGTCATGTGCTGATCAGGATGCATGGGGCCGGTCGCAATACACTTTCGAAAAAAAATTTGACCGGGCGAAAGATTGCATTTAAATTTGCAACCAATTGGTTTCTTAAATAAACAAGATGAGAAGAGATGTGTTCCAGGCGATAGCCGATCCGACAAGGAGAGCGATCATTATGCTGATTGCCGTGCAGGCGATGACGCCCAACGCACTGGCCAGCCATTTTGAGACAACGAGGCAGGCTGTATCCAAACACCTGAAGATCTTATCTGAATGTGAACTGGTCCGGGCGGAAAACCAGGGGCGGGAAATTTATTACCGGCTCGAAATCGATAAAATGCAGGAGATTGACAAATGGCTGGAGCAGTTTAAAAAGCTCTGGGAAAGCCGCTTTAACCAGCTGGATGACGTACTGGCCCGGATCAAAAGCGATCAAAAGCAGGCCTGAAAGCCGGAGCTGGCGGCGCTTGCTGCCAGGGAAATGGTCAGGGGAAAGAAAGGGGAGCTGCCGCACTGAAAATATTGTACAATTTTGAATACCTTTAAAAAAACAATAAACAATGAAATCGAAAGTACTATTTATCGTAAGCCTGCTGTTTGGCCTGATGTTTATCAATGCCGGCCTCAACAAGTTCCTCAATTACATGCCCGTGCCGAAAGACATGCCGGAAAGCCTGATGAAAGTCATGGGCGCCTTTATGACCATCAGCTGGCTGATGCCCCTGGTAGGCCTGGTAGAGATCATCGGCGGCATCCTGTTTATCCCGGCCAAAACAAGAGCCCTGGGTGCGCTGGTCATTCTCCCGGTGATGGTAGGCATTTTGCTGACCAACATAGTGAATGCGCCCTCCGGCCTGCCGATCGCCGTTGTGCTGATGCTCATTAACCTTTGGGTGATCGCAGAAAACAGGCACAAATACGCGCCGATGCTTCGGTAAACACCAGAAAACCGGTCTGGATAAAAAGTTTTCCTGCAGGCTCTTTTTTCCGGGTTTTTCCCTCCTTAGGCCAGGGGGAAAAACCGGTAGCGGGCTTCGGTGCAGCTATCGTTCTGCATCGTAACTTTCAGGAGTTTTCAGGGTAATTGATTCATTTTCAGTTGGTGATACTTTGGTGCAAATTTCATTTTTGCAGCATGCGTTGTACGCGATTGGCGCATTTAAGATAAGCAGTTATTTTGTGGTACAGTATTTGTATTATAACCGTATATCATCACTGTTACAATGTTTTTAGAGGAATTGGGAAAATACGCGCAGTTGGAGTTGCCGATAGTTGCCATGTACCGGGATCTGGGGAAGACGGCATTCCTGTTATTGCTCCGGGAAGAAAGTGCTTATAACCTGAAAAGGATAGCCTTGCTGATACCGGATGACCACCAGGATATCAGGGCCATTTTTGATAAGGTAATGATGCCGAAAAGTGCCTGATGCAGCCCTGATGGCTGCTGTGGGCAAAGTACAGGGTACCTGATCCTGTAGCATCCTTCTGCTTATCGTCAGTAAAGACTCTTCTGCCTGCTTTAGGGCTTGCCTGTGCAGCGTTTGGCCGTGCAGGTATTACGATGGGTATCGCACCAGGGTACGGGTGTAGATAATGACCGAATTGCCCTTTTCATTGGTCAGTACCGACTCGTCGATACCGGAAAGAAGATGCCATCCGCTTTCCAGGAAAGGGCGCACGTCTTCTTCCAGCTCTTCTTTCGAATAGCGGCTGATATCCATTGATTCTATGATCTGCTGCTCCATACTTAAAGGTAAGTACTCAGGGCTTATAACGCTCACGCTTTTGACCGCGGCTGGAAATTATATAATGCTTACCGCTGATTGATGTAAAGCATGCTAAGGCTCCGGGGAGCACCTTTGTCGCGGAATTTATCTTGTCGAACAGGGCTATGTCACCAGACCTTTACAGTACCCAGCAGTTGCAACAACTCATCAGGAAAGACGAAAAGCCTTTCCACGGACTTTACGACCGTTATGCCGGGGCCTTGTACGGTATTATCTGCAGGGAAGTAGGGGACCGCTCTGTGGCCGATGAGCTGTTGCAGCAAACCTTTGTACAGGCCTGGCAGCAGTTCGGTCAATATGAGCAGGAGCGGGACAATATCTTTATGTGGCTGATCAGGCAATGTTGTACGGTGCTGCAACAACATACGGGATCATCTGTTGACCTTGCAGCCCGTCTTGCCCCGGGTGCCTGAATTCTTTTCCTGCAGCGCCGTGCTTCTGCCGCAGCGGTAAGCGCAATACCGGCGGAAAGCCTTAACTTCCGTATTATTTCACAGTATAAGTATATGGACTTTTGTACGTTTAGAATTGCGGCACGTAAAGCCCTGTTGACAGCCGGGATCAGCTGCCTGTGCTGCCTTTCGGTGCAGGCGCAAAAAGATTGGTCGCTGAGAAGCAATAAAGAGGGCATCAAGGTCTTCACAAGAACAGAATCCGCATCGGGCCTGAAGGAAATAAAAGTGCAATGTGCCGTACAGGCCACACTATCGCAGATGGTGGCGCTGGTGATGGATGTAAATGCGGGCACAGACTGGGTGTATGCCACCCGGTCGAGTACCTTGCTGAAAAGGGTCAGTGCCTCCGAGTTGTACTACTATTCCGAAGTGGAAATGCCCTGGCCGCTCACCAACCGCGATTTTATTTCACACCTGATGGTCAGCCAGGATCCCGTCACCCGGACTGTCATCATCAACGGCCCTACGGTACCGGGCTATGTACCGGAAAAAGAAGACATCATCCGTGTGCAGCATTCCAGCGGCAAGTGGGTGCTGAGCCCGGCCGCCGATCATTCGGTAAACATCGAATATACCTTGCTGGTAGACCCCGGCGGATCCATCCCTACCTGGCTGGTGAATCTTTTTGCAACCAAAGGGCCGACCGAGACCTTCCGGAAGCTGAAAACGCAGATCACAAAGCCTGCATATGCCCGCGCGGCTTTGCCCTACATTACCAACTGATGCGGGTATACCCTTTATATTCTGTTGACAATTCCGTCATGCAGGCTTAATAATCGGATAACAGGCCCCTGATACTTTTGCTGCTTAAATCAAGGCAATGAAAAAAGTATTACTATCAGCCCTATGCTCCGTAGCCGGTACTGCTGCGCTGTTTGCCCAGGGCTTTACCGCCGGCAATCTCGTAGTGTTGCAGACATCAGGATCCGTAAGCAAAGCTTCTTCCGCCATCACCCTGCAGGAAATCACCACAGGCGGTACGGTTGTGAGCACTGTGGCGCTTCCCTCCACAGGCCCCCGTGCCCTACAGACTTCCGGTATTTTCGGTGGTTCTGAAGGATTCCTGTCTACGTCTACAGACGGGAAATACCTCCTGTTGGGGGGCTATGGTACGGCAGCAAGCTATACAGATATTACCGCTACTTTGGCCTCTTCCGTTAGCCGCGTAGTAGGTACGGTAGCGCCATCCGGTTTTTATATGGTTGTAGGCAGCAGCAATACTTTTTATTCCGCCAACGACATCCGCGGCGCCGTATCCGATGGTACGAACTACTGGGCTTCCGGCGCTTCCGTAGCCTCCGTGGACGGCATCAATTATTACGGCCCGGGTACCCCTGCCGGATTAGGCACCGGTACTACACCGCCCAAAGCCTATGGCCTGCGCATCTTCAACGGCCAATTATATTACTCCACGCAAAAGGCGGGCCCGACCAACACCTCCAGCCAGCTGGGCGTGTTTGCGCTGGGTACAGGCCTGCCGACCAGCGGTACGGTAAGCCCCAGCCAGCTGATCAATACCGGTTCGCTGGAAGCACAGGACTTTTCGATCAACAGCAGTTCGGACATTTGCTACGTAGCCATCAGCAAGAACGCCAGCACCGGCGGCATCCAGAAATGGACCAAAAGTGGTTCTACCTGGAGCCTTGCCTATACCCTGGGCACCGGTACGGCCTCCATCGGAGCCTACGGGCTGGTGGTCGATTATTCCGGCAGCGTACCCGTACTGTATGCCACTACGTTCGAATCTGCCGGGAACAGGATCATCAAAATAACAGACAACGGTACCCTGGCTTCTGCGGTAGTGACGACACTCGTGGCGGCAACGTCCAATGTGCATTATAAAGGCATCACCTTCGCCCCTGTGGCTTCCGGCACACCCGTGGTGAACCTGACGGTAAGCTCCGATACGGCTTCTGAGGCAGGGATGAGCGTGATCACTGTTACCGCCCACTCATCGGCAGTATTGTCTTCCGCCCAGACGGTGAATGTGCTGGTTTCCGGCACAGGCATCAGTTCCGGCGACTATACGCTCTCCGGTACCACCATTACGATACCGGCGGCTTCAAGCTCGGCATCGGTGAGCTTTACGGTAAAAGATGACATACTGGGCGAAGGAACAGAAACCGCTGTGCTGACCTTGCGCAGCCCTTCTTCCGGCATCGTGCTTGGCGTGGACAGTGTAAAGACGATTACTATTGCAGACAACGACGGTAATAATTTCCCGGTAGTACGGTTCAATACCGACTCTACAACCAATTATATCGATGCGGGTAGCATTCCTGCTCCTGCAAGTCCCTTTATACTGAGCGGAGTGATCAACAATCCTACCGATCCTGCAGCTACACAGGGTATTGTATTTTCTGTTACCGACCTGGAAACCGCATCCTCTTTGCTGACGATGAACATCAGCTCCT
>JAEUVW010000135.1 GCA_016786525.1 Chitinophagaceae bacterium | reverse complement strand
AAGAAAGCCATGAAAGATTGGGCTGAAGATGATCAGCCCAGGGAAAAACTGGAAGCAAAGGGAGCAGCGGTACTGAGCGATGCCGAATTGCTGAGTATACTGATCGGCAGCGGTACACCGGACAAGTCTGCCCTTGACCTGGGACGGGAGATTCTCGATCTCGCGCATAAAAACCTCAATGAACTGGGAAAGATGCCGATTGCGGATCTTCAAAGGATACATGGCATCGGCAAGGCCCGCTCTATCATTATCAATGCCGCTATGGAGCTGGGTAAGCGGCGTCAGATTGGTACAGTGCTGGACCGGCAGCACATCAAAAATGCAGAAGATGCTTCCGAACTTCTTTTCCCGCTGCTGCAAGACCTGGAACACGAAAGATTTTGTGTACTGTACCTGAACCATGCCCAATTGCTGATCAAATATGAATTTGTCAGCAGCGGCGGCCTGTCTTCTACCATAGCCGATATCCGTATGATCCTGAAGAGCGCGCTGATGTGCAACAGTTCCAAGATCATTGTCGCGCACAATCACCCTTCCGGCAACAGGACACCAAGCATCTCTGATAAAAAGCTGACCAGCAAATTGCGTGAAGCAGCAAAAATGATGGATATAGAGCTGATCGATCATATTATTATCGCACGCAACCAATACCTCAGTTTTGCCCGGGAGGGCATTGCCTGATTAAAAATCTGCTTTAAATTCACACAATGCTTGCTTTCATTTAAGATACTGTTTACAGGTAGTTTTGGTTTAACAAAACCATAGATTAAGCATTTTCATTGCTGTATACATAGGGTATAATTTTACGGTATTACTAACTGATAAATTTATATTTTATGAAAAAGCTACTTGTAAGTGCCGTCTTGTTATCTGCAATCTCCCTGGGTTCCTGCCGAAAAGCATATACCTGTGAATGTTCTACCTCCAACGGTGGTTCTACTTCCATTGTCAATAAAAGAGAGCTGAGCAAGCAGGCCCTGAAAGACGCCCGTGCCGAGTGTGATAAAGGTGATAGCGATATTGCAGGCGTGCGCACAGAATGCGAAATCAAATTGTAACAGAAATGTGCAGGAAAATACCCGGGAACAACATCCCGGGTATTTTTATGCCTGAAATTGCGGTGCCGGACAGTTGACAAATTGACCAATTGCCTTAACTTGCAGCTCTTACAGCAATATTCGGAACAAAAAATACAGTACAGGGACAGTATGCTCAAAATAGGCATCTTCGGCACAGGACATCTTGGCAAAATACACATTCAGCAATGGAAAGAAATACCCGGCGTAGAGCTGGTCGGCTTTTATGATCCTAACGACGAGCATGCCCGTTCCGCAGCCGAACAATACCAGGTTACCCGTTTTGAAGACAGCATGGCTTTACTGCAGGCTGTAGAAGCAATCGATATTGTTACCCCTACTATTCATCATTATGAGCTGGCCAAATCGGCCTTGCTGCTGGGCAAGCATATTTTTGTTGAAAAACCATTTACCAATACGCTTGCCGAAGCCCAGGAACTGATCAAACTGGTAAAAGAAGCGCGTGTCAAATGCCAGATCGGGCATGTGGAGCGGTTTAACCCTGCCCTGCTGGCACTGGGGGATACCCGCCTGCAGCCCATGTTTATCGAATGCCACAGGCTGGCGACCTTTAATCCCAGGGGAACAGACGTTTCTGTGATCCTGGACCTGATGATCCACGACATTGACATTATCCTGCACCTGGTCAAATCGCCGGTTAAACGGATATCCGCCAGCGGTGTGACTGTGATGAGCGAAACACCCGACATTGCGAACGCCCGCATTGAATTTGATAATGGTTGTGTGGCCAACCTCACCAGCAGCCGTATTTCGCTGAAGCGGATGAGAAAAATGAGGTTGTTCCAGAGGGATGCCTATATCAGCGTGGATTTCCTGGACAAAAAAACCGAGATCATCCGCCTGGACACAAAAGAAGCAGCAAAAGCAGCCACTTCCTTCGACATCCCTGTGGATATGGCCAACGGGGAGCAAAAAATCCTCTCTGTAAGTTACCCCGAGATACCGGCGGTAAATGCCATCAGGATGGAACTTTCAGCCTTTGCGTCGGCAGTCATGAACGACCAGCCCGTAAAAGTGACCGCGTTCGACGGCTACCAGGCCATGGAGGTTGCCCACCAGATCTTAAAAAAAATGAGCCTGCACAATAAATTGCACAATGAATAGCGCAGAAAAGCGTTATACCTTCAGAAGCACCCTTACAACATTATAATGATCAGACATTTATTTTCAATTATACTTTTCAGTTTTCTTTTTTCTGCCTGTAATCTTGTCAACCCCAAAGAGCAAATCCCGACCTATCTTCACCTTGAGCCCTTTGCATTCAATAATGCGGACTCTAATGTAACCGGCAGCTCTTTTCACGCTATCCCTTCGGTAAAGGTGGCCATTGACGATATTACAGTGGGTACCTTTGACCTGCCCTGTACCATCCCCCTGATGATGAGTAAGACCAGCGTGGCGCAGATCATCCCGCAGGTAACCAACCAGGGTCTGAAAAGTTACGTATTTTCTTACCCCTTTTACAGTTCTGACACCGTGACGGTGCAATACAATCCCGGCCAGGTGCAAAACTATACTCCTAAAACCCGTTATGCACCGGATCTGACCAGTACGGCTTTCCGTATGAAAGTAAACTTTGAAGAAGGCTTATTGTTCCGGAAGCTGTCGGGAGATACCTCCTTTGTACTGGAAAAAGATCCTGCCAAAGTAATAGAAGGACAGTATTCCGCGGCGCTTTACGTGAACCAGGATCGTAAGGCTTCCGAAAACATCAGCTCCAACTATTTTGAGTCTCCTCAAAGTGAATGTTACCTTGAAATAGAATACCGCTGCACAGTACCCTTTACCATCGGGCTGCAGGGCGAAAAAACGGACGGCACGGTATATGCTGAGTATTTTGCCGGTTTTTATCCTAAAGACCAGAGGAACAAGGTCTATATAGAACTCGGTTCTTTCACGAAAAAAAATGCCACTTATCCAAAGTTTTACATCATCCTGAGAGCCAATCTTAATGATGAAGACGGCAAATACAAGGAAGGCTACGTGATCATCGATAATATTAAAGTGATTTCACGTTAAGCCACAGCGATGTACCTGTCTGACGTGAAAAAAAAGGCCATCCGATGGCTGATGTTATCTGACTTCCTGACCGGGGCGCTGGCGTGGATGCTCTTCTGGGCTATCCGCCACAAAACGCTGTTGCAGACAAACTTCGGCGAAGCGCTGACCTTTATGCAGCCCATCGACTTTATTGAGGGCTTTATCCTGCTGCCCCTGGCCTGGCTGTTCCTGTACTACCTTTCCGGAACCTACTTTGACCTGTACCGCAAGTCGCGCATCAGCGAAATATACCGTACGTTCATTTCCTGCTTCATCGGCAGCTTGCTGTTATCCACCGTGCTGGTCAGCAACGACACCGACGAGTTTTCTTACTTTTTTACCATGACATGGCGGTACTTTTTTATACATACCTCCATCACACTGGCCGCCCGCATGTTCATCCTGTTCCGGGTAAAAAAGAATATTATTTCCGGCAAAGTGGGCTTCAATACAATGATCGTAGGCGGTAATGCCCAGGCCATACAGATCTATAAGCAGATCACGGAAAACGATAAGATACTGGGTAATATCTTCAAAGGCTTTATCTACTCCGAAAAAGAGACCGGGAACGGCATGAGCCACTACCTGCCGCAACTGGGTAACCTGTCGATGCTCGAAAGCATTATTGAACAATACAAGATTGAAGAGGTGATCGTAGCGGTAGACAGTTCAGAACGCAGCCTGCTGGAAAACATATTGACCCGGCTCAGCTATACGGCGGTTGCCGTAAAGGTGCTTCCGAACCTGTACGACATTATCTCCGGTTCAGTAAAGACCAACAACGTGTATGATACGATACTCGTGCATATCGAACCCCTGCTGATGCCGGACTGGCAGGTGGTCTGTAAACGCGTGATTGATATCGTGGCCTCGGCATTGGCGATGATCATCCTGTCGCCGGTCTATCTTTTTGCCGCCATCAAGGTCAAATTATCTTCACCCGGCCCGATTTTTTACCGGCAGGAACGCATCGGGCTGTATGGCCGCAGTTTTCACATCATCAAATTCAGATCGATGTTCGTGGAAGCAGAGCAGAACGGCCCTGCCTTGTCGCGGAAAAACGATCCCCGCATCACAGAATGGGGCCGGATCATGCGGAAATGGCGCATCGATGAGATTCCACAGTTCTACAATATCCTGATCGGCGATATGAGCCTTGTCGGCCCCCGCCCCGAGCGCAAACATTATATCGACATCATCTGTACCACCCATCCGCACTACCGCTACCTGCATAAGGTAAAGCCCGGCCTGACCTCCTGGGGTATGGTAAAATACGGTTATGCACAAAACGTGGAAGAGATGAAAAAACGGATGGAATATGACCTGCTGTATATCGAGAACTGCTCCCTGGCGCTGGATATCAAGATCATGCTGTACACCATCATTGTCATCGTCGAAGGCAGGGGTAAATAAACCGTTGCCGGTTTCCTTTTTCCCGATTACACACTATCTTGCGGCAAACTTTTCCCTTTATGAAACGTATTGCTGTACTCTGTTCCCTGCTGTGCTCTGCTTTTTTTGCCCGGGCCCAGCCTGAAACGGTACCGTTCAAAGTGCTGGATACCCGTACCGGTGAACAGGTCAGCCTGGCCAAAGCAGCGGACCGCCTGCGTGGACTCGACGTTATTTTCTGGGGTGAAGAGCACAACGATTCGATCGGGCATATCCTGGAGCTCAAAATGCTGAAACTGCTCACAGAGCGCTATTTCAATAAAGTAACGCTGTCGCTTGAAATGTTTGAAACCGACTGCCAGGCCCTGGTGGATGAGTATATGGGCGGCTTTATTCCCCGCGATAAATTCCTGAAAGATGCACGCCCCTGGAATAACTACGAGCAGGACTACAGCCCGATGGTGGAATTTGCAAAAGAACAGAAGTTGCCTGTCGTGGCAGCCAATAGCCCCCGCAGGCTCAACAACCTGATGAGCAGGCGCGGTCCGAAAAGCCTGGACAGCCTGGGTGCCCGTTCGAAAATGCTGATCGCAAAACTACCGATCCATGTTCCGGCCAAGGGGCGCTACTACAGGAAATTTGCCGGCATCATGGGCGGCGAAGAAAACATACACAGCCCGAATATGTTTGCCTCACAATGCCTGTGGGACGCGACAATGGCCAAAAGCATTGACAACGCTGCCGGCAACAGCAAAAAAGGAGGAGTAGTGATGCATGTCTGCGGCCGTTTTCACAGCGACGAATACCTGGGCACCGTATCGCAGTTGCTGCGTAAAAACAATGATATCGAACTGGCCACGATCAGCTGCTTCCCGGCAGAAGATTTTGAAAAACCTGATTTCGAAAAGTATGCAGGCCTCGCGGATTTCGTGATCCTCACACAAAAGAAGGCGGAATAATTCCCTGCAGACCTATAAGGTTTTAAAAACCTTATAGGTCTTAATCAGCTCAGTGCTCCACCAGTTCTTTCAATGAGGCCAGCATGGTATCCCAGTTCTTTTGCGCCTGGTCCCTGTCGGCTTCATTCTTATTCTTATCCTGGTCCAGGGATACCTTGGTTCGGCCATTTTCTTCACTGAGCTCAATCGTGACCGTGCGGTAGTTTTCCGGGCTGTCGTCGCTGTTCATCATTTCACTGTAATGGGTGTACTGCAGGGTCTTTCCCGGCACCATTTTTAAAATGTTTCCCTTATCCCTGTATGGGTGCCCTTTCCATTCGCCACTCCAGGTAATGGGGCTGCCTTCTTTCCAGTCGGACTCCACTTTGCTGCCAAACATAAACTTGTTGTTGCTTTCGGGATCAACCAGTGTGGCCCATACGGCCGATGCCGGTGCATTGATGCTGATGTCAGCATGTGCGTTCAGATAGCTTTGACTCATTTTATCCGGATTTTATCGGTAAACAATGAGACAAAAGTAAAAAGCCGGTACGTATAACTGCCTTTAGATTATCTTAAAGCGGCCGGCCGGAACGGGTAAACATAATTTACCACTCCTGTTGCAATTGCCGCATCGCTGCCGTGTTGCCGCTCAGGTCGGCCAGGCGTTCTATAATGCGCTCTACCAGGGCATCGGGGCAGGAAGCACCGGAGGTGATCATGATCCGAACCTTATCCTTTGCCGGCAGGAAATCTGTGGTCATTTCTTCGGTATGCTGACGCCAGTCGTAATGGGAGATCAGTTTTTCGTTGATCAGGCAATATTCATCTTTAATGAAATAGGTGGGTAGTTTTTCTTCACAGAGTTCTACCAGATGTGATGTATTGGAACTGTTGTAGCCGCCGATGACGATAGCCAGGTCTGCCTCTTCCTGCAACATACCCTGTACTGCGCTCTGGTTATCATTGGTGGCATAACACAGGGTATCCCGGGTTTCGGCAAAGCGTTCCGTTTCCCGGCCCGGCTCTACGGGGTAATGTGCGAGTATCGCTCTTTTCAGGAAATCGGCTATACTTTGTGTTTCACTGGCCAGCATTGTCGTCTGGTTCACAACCCCGATGCGCTGCAGGTCTTTGCTCACATCAAAACCTTCGGAATACTGGCCTTTAAACTGGCCGTAAAATTCGGCTGCAGGTCTTTCCCCGTTGATAAATGAAGCCAGGATTTCCGCTTCTTTCATATCCTTGACCACCACAGTGGGCGTATGCACATTACTGTGCGAAAAGGTGGCACGGGTTTCCTCATGTTTTGGTTTCCCGTGAACAATGATCGTATAGCCTTCTTTACCGATCTTCTCTGCGCGGTTCCATACTTTCTCCACAAAGGGACAGGTCGTTTCATAAGTGGCCGGTTCTATGCCTTTGTTGCGCAGCAGTGCTTCCATTTCCACCGTAGTGCCGAATGCGGGAATAATGACAATATCTTCCGAGCTCAGCTCATCCCAGTTCATCAACATACGGCCGGAGGTATCCATGATGAACTTCACGCCCCTGGCCACCAGGTCGGCATTCACATTCGGGTTATGGATCATTTCGCTCAGCAGGAAAATACGCTTGCCCGGGTTTTCATCAATCGCTTTAAATGCAATTTCAATTGCATTTTCCACCCCGTAGCAAAAGCCGAAATGGCGGGCCAGTATGATCTGCAGGCTGCCGACTTCCAGCAGCGTGGGTGTAAAATCCTTTTTCAGCTTATCATCAGCCTTGCGCTTGTTCTTAATAGCAGACACCAGCGGGCTACGGTAATGAGTAGGGACGTTAAACGATTTCATGCAAGAAAATAGGCCTGTTTTTCAGCGTTGCCGCAAAAATACGGCAGGATACACGGAGGGCATCATTTTCAGCTGCCAATTTTGGTGTAAATTTTGCTTAGAAGTCAACGATCAGTTTGACGTTGAACAGGCGTGCCGTCA
>JAEUVW010000118.1 GCA_016786525.1 Chitinophagaceae bacterium | reverse complement strand
ATTTCACTTATGAGGCAGGTGGCGAAGGACGGATAAGGACGATCTTATCTGCAAACGAGAAATATAAAACCGGGAATGCCGCGGTTTCCTATCTGAACCTGGCCATTCCTATGGGGAAATATGCAGGTATGCTGGTAGGGTTCCGCCCGCAAACAAAAGTAGGTTATTATCTTTACGACAATAGTCAGACGACATTGATCGGCCCCTCTTCCTTAAGCTATACCGGCGACGGGAGCACCAATTACTTCTTTGTCGGAGGAGCTGGTACCTATAAAGGGTTTAGCCTGGGGGCTAACGTAGGGTATATATTTGGCTCCATGCAGCAATCAAGCTGGCTCAAGACATTGAGCACAGATAAGAGCCTTAGCAACTCTGAATTCACCAGGTTCAGTACCATTGGGGGCATGTATTACAAGCTGGGAGCCACCTACGAAACCAGGCTGGGTAAAGACTTTACCCTTCGTGTGGGAGCCCAGGCCAACCTGCAGCAGGATATACAATCTGACCTGACCGAATTCTGGATTTCCCATCCTTTTTACGCCAGTGACACCACCGGATCCGATACCGCATTGTATCGTAAAGGAGTCAAAGAAAAAATCACCCTCCCTTCCTCTTATACCGGAGGTATCCAACTTGCAAAAGGCGACAAATGGATGATCGGCGTCAATTACAAAACAACAGACTGGTCAAAATTCAACAATCAAAACATCCCTGATTCAGTTGGCGCATCAGCGTACAAATTCAGTATAGGCGGTGAATTTACCCCCAACTCCTTAAATCTGTACAAATACTTCCAGCGCGTCACCTACAGGGCAGGTTTTTATTATGGTCAGGATTTTGTGCAGATCAATGGCAAACAAGCTAATTATTATGCCCTTACCTTTGGCTTGAGCCTTCCGATCCGCAGAAGCACGGACCGTATCCATACAGCATTTGAGATCGGTAAAATGGGAGAGAAAAGCCCGGGGAATATCCAGCAAAATTTTATCCGCTTCTCGCTCGGTCTTTCGCTCAGCGACAAATCATGGTTTGTGAAACGCAAATATGAATAGGATAAAAACATACCAACAAACACATTTTAGGATTGCCCGGAACCTGCTTTCGGGCATTTTGCTTTGTATGTTGTTTTCATTCTGTTCCTGCCACAATACAACCGAAGAGATCAATAACATTACCGGCGTAAATAAAGCATACCAGCTGGACAAGGCCACCGATGTGGTCATCTACTACAGTGATAAAGCCAAGGTAAAAGCGGTACTGTATGCCAAAGAATTTATCCGGAATGAAAATGCAAAACCGGCCTATACAGACATCAAAAAAAGTCTGAAAGTTGAATTCCTCGACGACAGCGGCCACATCGAAAGCACCTTAACCTCCCGCTCAGCCCGTATTTACGAAGACAACAACAACGTGATTGTAAGAGAAAACGTACACGTGGTGAACCAAAAAGGGGAGCAACTGGACACAGAAGAATTAGTGTGGAATCAAAAACTGGACAAGTTCTACACCAACAAAAAAATCAAGATCACCACCCCACCAAACCAGGTATTGTATGGCGACGGGCTGGAAGCCAACGCCGATTTTTCCTGGTACAAAAGCAATAACCTGAAAGGGGAAATTGCTGTAGATGGGAAAGAGCTGCCCCAATAAGAGCTGAAAATGATGTAAGCAATTATCCCGTCTGTATAAGAACACAATGCAGGGGTTCTGCCATATTTGCAACAACTGAACCCATATGCAGCCTCTTCCCGGTATCAATATCAGCAAACGTCATTTCAAAGCCGCGGTCAACGACCCTGCACAAGCAGCAAAAGCAGTGAGTCTTACTTACGTCAGCAACAGTGAGCCTGGCTACACACGGCACCGACGGGGAAAATTTTTCTATTACAAAGACGGCAATCAGAAAATCAGCGATCCGGGCACAATCGAAAGGATCCGGAAGCTCGTCATCCCGCCGGCCTGGGAAAAGGTGTGGATCTGCAAAAAGGAAAATGGACACCTTCAGGCCACCGGAACTGACAAATTAGGGCGGAAGCAATACCGGTATCATGCAAACTGGAATGCCATACGCAACCAGACCAAGTTTTACCGCCTTTATGAATTCGGAACACAATTGCCAAAGATCCGGGAGCAACTGGCTCAAATGCTTTCCCTGAACGGGTTTCCCAAAGAAAAAATACTGGCGGCCATTGTAAGCCTGCTCGAGCAGACCAATATCCGTATTGGCAATGCTCTATATGAAAAGCTGTACGGTTCTTTCGGTCTCACCACCATGAAAAACCGGCACGTAGCAGTGGAAGGAAGCAGGATATCTTTTTCCTTTAAAGGGAAAAAAGGCATACAACACAATATCCGGCTGACCAGCCGCAAGCTGGCCACCATTGTGAAAGCCTGCAAAGAGATACCCGGCAAGGAACTGTTTGAGTATATTGATGAAAAAGATGAGGTACATAAAGTGGATTCCGGCATGGTAAACGAATTTATCCGCAGCCTTTCAGGAAGCGGATTCAGTGCCAAAGATTTCCGCACCTGGTCCGGCAGCGTGCGGGCTTTGTCTGCATTCCAGGAGATCGGGAATTTTGAAAATATTACAGACCGGAACCGTAAGATACCTGCGGTGTTTGATGCCGTAGCACAGCATCTGGGCAACACCCGTTCCGTCTGCAAAAAATACTACGTACATCCCGCCATCGTCAGTCTGTACGAAGAACAGAAACTGGATCAATACCTGGACCAGCTGCAGCAAAGCTCGGGGAAACATGGCCTTAGCCCGCATGAAGAGGTATTAATGGCCATCTTATCCGGGCAGCAATAAAAAAGTCATTCCTGCTGGTGGAACGACTTTTGCAAAACTATGAATGTTGTTGCATCGCCTGTTGGGCATTGCGGTGCGCAAGCTTACGCTTATAATGATACCACCATTCGGGGAACAGCCTGATCAGCGTATTGTTGAACCCACGGAGTGCAAAGAGGTGATACAACCCATTAAGCTTAGGCAGGACACCTTCCGGTACCGCACGCAGACTCATCGCAAAACCGCTGTCCATGTATTGCATATGATGCCAGTAGCCGGAAGGCATAAATAAAGTTTCACCATGCTCCAGTATAGTATGGTAGGCTTGGGCATAATCAAGGGCCGGAAATTTTTCGATATCCAGTTGCTCATGCCAGTCTACAAATGAAGCGGCGCTTTCTACCGTACCCGGCATCCGGTAGATCAGCTTCGATTGATTGTTGGGCAACAGCAGCACACGTTTACGGCCGATAAACTGCGTATGAAAAATGTGTGACAGATCGATATCGTAATGCATGTGCGCAATAGAACCAGCGCCTCCTACAAAGAGCATCGGGAAGCGGGTCACCACATTTTTTACATAAGCATGCGGGAAAGTAAAATCCTTTACGATGCCCGGAGCAGCCTTAAAAATATTGAACAGGAAAATGCGCAGCTCTACGGGCCCTTTTCGGATTAGGTCCAGGTAATCGCCAAACAGCATGTAGTCATCAGCTCCGTTTACAGGCACGTTAGCGCCCGCACGGATATTGTTATACACACCGACGCGCTCCTTGCCTACAAGCTCTGTAAAGTGGTCCCAGGTCCATTTCTCATAAGCCGGCCATGCTTTGGACAGCTCTGTAATGATCACTGGTTTTTGCGGGATAAGGTAATTTTTCCGGAAATCTTCCGGGCTGATCGCAGACACACGATCAATAGCATGAAGTTGCATGTTTACTCTTCTATCGGTTTAGTTTCGATACAAATGAACAGCAAGAAATTGAATTGTCCTTATACTTTAAGTGTCAAATTTTACATTTTAACACGTTTTTTACAGCCTATTTAGGCTTCTTTCCGGAAGGAGAAACGGTGGGTGCTTTTTCTACATCGATCTTCGGTCCTTGCTCATTGTACATCAGGTCTTTGCTGGTATCTGCCGGCAGCCCCATGCCCTTGCGGCGCATGCTGTCTGCCAGTTCGCTTTTCAATCTTTGTTTCGGTGCATGCTGCCGCATATTGCCATTTTGCGCCATAGCTACCGCGAAAAAGAATGATAGGGCCAGCAGTAAAGGAATCGCTTTCATAATCACTGTATTGAAAGGTGAAACAAAGGATAAAGGTCGCTGAGTCCGGCGATTGATCCTTTATATACTGGCTCAATACAATTATATAATTACTGAAAAGAGGATCGCAAAAGCCTCATTGAGGCAGCACTTTATTTAGGTCCGGCAATGGACCTGCTCACCCTGCGGAAAGTGTAGATATTGAACAGCACGATCAGCAGCATACAATACCCTACCCAGTCAAAATGCTGCAAAGGACTGTGCGGGGTATCCTGGTGTACGATCAAAGCCCCGATCGCTGCGGCGATCCCGCCGGACACCTGCTGAAGCGAAGAATTGATGCTCATAAAAGCGCCCCGGTCCTGCATCTGCGGTAAGGCGGAAGTCATGGCCATAGCAGGCACCATACGCGCCATTACCCCCAGCATCATCAGCGAATTGATGAGCACAACGAGCCAGAAAGGAGTAAGCCCCAGGTTGGTATAGACCAGCACCATGCACACCATCCAGAGGCTGGCAAGGGTAAAAATCTTCAGCTTGTTGATTTTGTCTGAAAAGCGCCCGATCAGGGGCATTACGATCAGGGAACACAATCCGGACACCACGAAGATGATAGGTAATTGTTCCTGGCTAACGCCCAGGTTGTTGATCGCGAAAGCGCTGCCGAAAGGCATCATCATAAACCCGCCCAGGGACAGTAAGGCCGTAGCGAGAAAACCAACCCTGTAGCGCCTCTGTTTCAGCGTATTCCATAAGTGCAGCAAGGGTTTATGCCCATCCATGGTAGGTGCCAGCAGGTGGGCATTTACAGGCCGCATCACCGCCAGCATCACGCACCAGATAATCAGTGCCAGGCCCACGATCATAAAGAAGGGCGCCTGCCAGCCCCAGCTGTTGGCAATGTACAAACTGATCGGGATACCCAGCACCTGGCTGGCCCCGAAGCCCATTTGCACAAAACCCATCACACGCCCCCTTTGCTGCAGTACGAACAGGTCGGCAACAATAGCCATAGAGATAGAGCTGATGACGCCGCCAAAAATACCGGTCACTACACGGGCCAGGATCAGCACCAGGTAATGGTGCGACAGACCGCAGAACAGGGTACCCAGTATAAAGCCGATGTAAAAAAACAGGAGCAGTTTTTTACGGTCAAAGCGATCTGCAAACCCTGCAGTAAGGATACCGGAAATACCGGCACTGAAAGCATAGGCGGATACCACCCAGCCAAACTGCTGCGTGTTCATCTCCATCGATTTCATCAGCATATCGCCTAAGGGAGACATGATCATGAAATCCAGCACTACCGTAAACTGGGTTAGGGCAATAATGGTGACAATAAAAACCTGGTAAGAAGTGAATTTTAATTTTTCGCTAGCGGCATTCATGGACGCAAAAGTAGGATAAAAAAAACCTGCTTATAATATTATCAAATATAAAAGCCACCCCCAAAAGGAGGCGGCAGAACAAAACAAAAGAAAAAATATTTTACCGTAGGGCCATTTGCTTTTCGCCGATCATACGACGCATATTGATCAGGCCATAGCGCATACGGCCCAGTGCCGTATTAATGCTCACACCGGTGATCCGGGCGATTTCCTTAAAGCTCATTTCACCATAGATACGCAAGGTGATTACTTCGCGTTGCTCCTCAGGCAATTGCTCCATCAGTTTGCGCAGGCCCTGCTCGGTCTGGCGCTGTTCGATGCCCGGCACATGGTTATCCGGGCCGGCCAGCAACTCCAGTATATCCTCGCCATTGGCAAGGGTTACCGGTATTTTGCGCCGTACACGGCGGAAATGGTCCATACAAAGATTATGCGCTACACGGCTGGCCCAGGGCAGGAATTTACCTTGCTCCGCGTAGTTACCTTCGCGCATCGTACGGATCATTTTCAGAAATGCATCCTGAAACAGGTCTTCGGCCAGGTACTTGTCTTTGACAAGCATATAAATGCCGGTATAAATCTTGTCTTTGTACCGATAGATCAGTTTTTCAAGCGCATGCTCATTTCCGCTTAAGAAAGCCTGCACGAGTTCGGTGTCGGTAGCCGATTGCTGGAGTACTGTCATATACTTCGATGTGTTTGGGTTTATTTAAAATGATCAGGTATCTGTAGACACCATAGGCATTTTTACACAATTGTTGAAGTAGAAGTATATACTATAAATGGACAGTTTTTAGATTCGAGAATCAAAGATAAGGGTCAAAACAATTATAAAGTTCAAACCTTTCACTTTTTTTTCTGTTTTTATTTACGATAGGTTTTCTGTTCCGGATTTTATTGTTCCGAAAAAGCTTTTCTTTGTTACTGCATGGGATTAATCACAATCGGCACACCTTTCAATATTGATATTGAATTCAGTACTGCACCGATACTCCGGCGGGTCATTGCTGTGTTCCTGGATATGTTTATCCTGGTATTGTACATGTTGGTCGTCTATCGCTTTATTATTGTAGGCTTTGACATGGGTCGGAATATGAACGAATTCGTGATGATGACGGGCATATCCATAGTACCCTTCCTTTATTTCCCTGCCATGGAGCTCCTGCTCAACGGGCAAACACCCGGCAAACGCCTTACCGGCATTAAAATGATCGACAGGGAAGGTAATGAACCAGGCATAAGCCAGTATTTGCTGCGCTGGTTGCTGGGTTTCGGCAACTATGCCGTGTTCCTGCTTCCTTACATCATTGTAAGCTCGGCAACCACCTTTCTGCTGATGCTCTTTTTCTGCATTTTTGTGATCATCATATTTTATATCCCGGATTTTCTGTGCAGCCTGTTTTCCGACCGCAATCAGCGTATTGCCGACCTGGCCGCAGGCACGCTGGTCATTGACCTGAAAAAGAAAATGGATTTTTCAGAAACCATCTACCTGGATACCAGTGGGCAGGAACAGGAGGCGGTGTATCCGCAGGTGTTACAACTGAGCGACCGCGATATCAATGGCATTCGCAACCTTATTGCTAAAAATCCGAAATCAAAAACCGAACTGGCCTACAGGGCCAGGATCGTCAACCGCATCCGCGAAGCCCTGAATGTCACAGGTGCACAGGAAGACGACAAGGCTTTCCTGGAGCAGCTGCTGCGGGACTATAATTACCTGACGCAACAAAAATAGCAGCTGCAATTACTGTACTTCCTTCATCAGAGCGGTAAGCACAGTAAATACAGCAGGACAGGAAGTGGCGTTCTTTAAAGTGAGCGGGACCCGTTTCAGCAACACATCCTCATCGGTATAGGGGTAACGGCGGCAATCCGAAGGCCGGTCTTCATAAATGCTGCAATAATTATCGGCGCCCAGGAAGGGGCAGGGAGATTGCTTTACTACATAATCGTTTTCCTCATCCAGGCGCAAATACTGTTGGGTAAAGTCGCCCTCTTTCATGCGTAAAGTTTTGGCAATACGCCTGATATCGGGCTGTTTGAAGCGGGGAGAATAATTTTTACAGCAATTGCCGCATTCCAGGCAATCTATTGTTGAGAACGCTGCTTCATGCAATTCAGGCAGCAATTTCAGCATTTTATTCTTATTGCCCTTCTCCAGCATACGGCGGAATGCTTTTTGCTGCTCCTGTGCCTGTTTTTGCCAAAGTGGGGAAAGATTGAATGCCATTTGTAAGCGGGAAGGATGATTGTCAATGGGTACTAAAAAAGGAAAAGCCGATCTGAGAACAGATCAGCCCCTATAAACCCTATCACCATGAAAACCTCTTTATGAAGAAAAGCAAATGATTTGCTTTCATGTTTCTACTACAAAGATAGAACTGTTTTTGAAAGCTGCAAGTTTTTTGACAACTTTTTTTTAAAAATATTTTTTGCGGCCTAAACGCCCATTTTTTCCATGATCCTTTCCAGGTCACTATCATTGTAAAACTCAATAGTGACGCTGCCTTTCCCGTTTTTCTTGCGGGCCATATGCACTTTGGTAGAAAAATGGGAAGCCATGCTGTCTTCTATCCGTTTGTATGCAGGCGCCAATTTCTGCTCTTTTTGCTCACTTTTCGCCGCTTCGCCCTTTTGTCCTGACTGCATGTCCTTTACCAGTTGCTCTACCTGGCGTACAGACAAGCCTTTTTGCTGGGCTTCGCGGAAAACATACAGTTGCTGGTCAATGAGTTCCAGGCCGATAATGGCACGCGCATGGCCCATAGACAGGCTGCCGTCGCGTACCGCCTTTTGGATATCCGGCGGCAACTTGAGCATGCGCAGGTAATTGGCTACGGTACTCCGCTCTTTTTTCATCCGTTCCGCTACCTGCTCCTGCGTCAGTTCGCATTCGTCCATCAGCATTTTATAGCTCAGGGCGATCTCGATAGCGTTCAGGTCCTCACGCTGCAGGTTTTCCAGCAGCGCCAGCTCCAGCATTTCCTGGTTGTCATTTGCGGTGCGCACATAAGCCGGAATGTCCTTCAGACCGGCCATTTTAGAGGCCCGCCAGCGGCGCTCACCCGAGATCAGCTGGTACTTCGTAGGGCTGAGCTTGATCACCGTCACCGGTTGGATGATATCGTGCAGCGCAATACTCTCCGACAATTCTTTCAGCGCCGTTTCATCAAAATCCCGTCTTGGCTGTTTGGGATTCACCACAATCAGGTCTACGGGAATACGAACGATAGAACCGGTAGCGGCTCCGGCAGACGACGATGATGATGAGGATGAGGACGAAGAAGCTCCTTGTACGGGAGCTTTCATTTCTTCATCGATATTGTTGAGCAGGGCGCGGATCCCCTTGCCCAAAGCCTGTTTTTTTGAATTATTGGTTGCTGCCATCCTCGTTCGGTTCTAATATTTTGTCTTCGTTTTTGATTTTGGTCAGATCATTCTTCTGAAGGATCTCTTTGGCCAGGTTCAGATAGTTCGTGGCCCCGGTACTGTCCGCATCGTACATCAATGCAGGTTTACCGAAGCTTGGCGCTTCGCCCAGCTTGGTATTGCGGTGGATGATGGTATTGAACACCAGATTGTCAAAATGGTTTTTGATCTCTTCCACCACCTGGTTGCTGAGCCGCAGGCGGCCGTCGTACATCGTCATCAGGATACCTTCTATAGCCAGGGCCGTATTCAGCCTGGTCTGTACGATTTTGATGGTATTGAGCAGTTTGCCCAGGCCCTCAAGGGCGAAATACTCGCATTGTACCGGTATCAGTACCGAATTGGCCGCAGACAAGGCATTTACCGTGATCAGGCCCAGTGAAGGGGAACAATCGATAATGATAAAATCGAAGCGGTCTCCCATATCTTCGATGGACTTGCTCAGGATATGCTCCCGGTTGGGCTGGTTGATCAGCTCTATCTCTGCTCCCACCAGGTCCAGGTGCGAAGGCAGCAGGGACAGGTTAGGTGTTTCCGTTTCCAGGATCACATTCGCCATCGGTGTATCATTCACCAGGCAATCGTACAGGCTGAGCTGTATGTTCTTCAGATCAAATCCGTTTCCGGTTGTACTGTTGGCCTGCGGATCGGCATCGATGAGCAGTGTGCGGTACTCGAGCACAGCAAGGCTGGCCGCCAGGTTAATTGCCGTTGTTGTCTTCCCTACCCCACCTTTCTGATTTGCTATTGCAATAATTTTAGCCATTGTATAGAGTGCTTTGCCTGCGCAAAAAAAGTAATCAAATTTATAGGTCAATACTTTCGCCTATATCTGGCAAAAGTAACTCTTTCTCCGCCATTCTGAAAAGCGTTTTTGCCTGTTCTTTATCGATAGTAATGACGGAGAAAGTGTCATAATGAACCCCAACGATCTTATTACAACCAATAAAATCCGAGGCTTTGACGGCGTCTTTCGCATCCATCGTATAGTTGCCCCCTATCGGTAACACGGCAAAATCCACTTTGGCATAATGCGGGATCAGCTGCATATCCATAGTCAGCGCGGTATCTCCGGCAAAATAGAAGTTGCCGCCTGCTGAAGCAATGACATAGCCGCCCGGGTTGCCGCCATAGCTGCCGTCGGGCAGGCCGCTGCTGTGGGTAGCGGGCACAAAGGATACCCTGCCGAACTCAAAATCCGCCGACCCGAAGTTCATTTCATGCGTATGCTTCAGATCACCCTTCTTTTTCAGCCAGTTCAGCACTTCGGGCGTACCGATCACTGTAGCGCCGGTGTGTTCTGCAATCGCCACCACATCGGCAATATGGTCGCCATGACCGTGGGTCACCAGGATATAATCGGCCTTTATTTGCTTGATATCAATATGTTTTGCTTTATCGTTTGGTGTAATAAACGGGTCAAACAACAGATGCTTTCCCCCGACTTCTACCCCAAATGAAGCATGTCCGTAATACGTAAGTTTCATATGATCCTGTTTTAAGAAATATAACTTTCAAAGTTAACGCTAAGAGGGATAAGACAGGCTTTGGATGCGGATAAAATTTGTCCACATCCGCCAGCTGCTTCAAAGCAAGACGGGCAACTATCAAATAGTTGCCCGTCTTTGCATTTACTAAACTAAAATCAGAAGGTGTACCCCACTAGTAAGCTGTAGTTTCAGCAGACCAGTTTGTCCAGCCTGCAGTCCAGTCTGCAGAAGCGTCGAACGCACCACGGTAAGCAACTGACTTAAAGAAAGAAGGCATACCGGTGAAGTCTGTAGCCAGGGTGCTGGCAGGAGAACCGCTTTTCAGCAGGAAGTTAGGACGGCCTGTAGTGTTCGATACACCGGCAGAGAATTTGTTAGGATCCTGCATCAGGATATCTTCTGCTTTAGTGATCGTTGAGTTAGAAGTCTGTCCTTTGAAGGCGTTCCAGATTGCCGTGTCAGCAGCAGAAGTAGCTGTACCGTAGTTGATTTTCCAGGGAGTAGTGCAACCGGCGATGATGTTGTTTTTGAATGCCAGTTGACCGTTCGTGCCATCACCAGTATTTTTATGCGTTGGTGTACCTTTTGAACCGTCGATGTACAACCCTACAGGGAAGCCAACAAATACGGAGTTGCGGATAGACTGTGCAGAGTTGCGGCGGATTTGCGCTGCATTCTGATAGTTTGCGTTGAAGGTACCAGTGCTGCCGGCAGTGATCGGGCCTACAATCGTCATGTTAGAGAATACCGCTTTAACCTGTGGGTTGTTTGTAGAACCATTGGCATCGTTATCTGATTCGAAACCGTTAGAACCGGATTGGTCAGCGATCGTAGCGACACGATGGGCCACACCAAACTGAACGTTACCGGAGAAACCGAAGTCAGTATCAAAGTCATCGTCCCAGGCATAAGTAGATACCAGGTGATCTGCGTTCACCGTACCGCCAAACCATTCGAAAGCGTCATCGCCTGAACGGTAAACCTGGATGTAGCTCAGTGTAGTACCTGCACCGACACCGCCCATGGTCAGACCGTTGATCTCGTTGTCCGGAGAGTAAGCGATACCGGCAAACTCAATCCTTACATATTTCATGATACCGGAGTTATCGCTGGCATCACCACCACCATACCAGATGTAATCTTCTTCTTTACCGCCTGAGGTTGGCGTCAGACCACCTTCGATTTTAGCAGTACCACCGGTTGGGTTGATCGGTGCTTTACCCAGCAGGATCACACCACCCCAGTCACCCTGGCTACGGGCACCCGATGCCTGAGAAGAAGTAAATACAACAGGTTTATCGCTTGTACCTTGTGCATCGATTTTAGAGCCGCGTGTGATCACCAGTGTTCCTTTAGTGGCTTTATCTCCCATCAGAACAGTACCTGCAGGGATCGTCAGCGTAGCGCCTTTAGTAACATATACAAAACCTTTCAGCAGGTATTTTTTGGATGCATCTAAAGTCATGTTGGCAGCAATGTCGCCGGTCAGTTCTGTGTATCCGGAAGTCACAGGAGGGGTAACCGTTTTAGGGTCATCCTTTTTACAGGATCCGAACAGGATGGTTGTTGCACAGATGGCAAGGAAATACTTTTTCATTTGTTTTTTTAAGTTTGATGCAAAAGTATCAGCGCAACATTACGGGCATGTTACGCCATTATTATCTCAATATTAATTCCTCAGAAACCTTACCCTTTGCTGCATTCAGCGAAAAGCAAGCGGAAATAACAAGCCCCTTCGCAGGTAACGAAGGGGCTTTTGCAGTACAATAAAAAATATTAGAATCTGTAGGTGTACGTCAGGGAGAATGTGGTACCCTGGCGGTAGCGCTGGAAGATATAATCCTGTGTCGGATCGAAGCTCGTGGCCGCGAACGCATGGTCTTCAAATTTCTTGGTACCGTTCTGGTCGTAATAGAAGAAGGTCCGTGCATTCAGGATGTCTTTGATGTTCAGGCGGAACTCGCTGCGTTTGCCTACATTGTAAGCGATCTGGTAATCCAGTACATTCCTCGGGCTTTCGTACACATCGCCGAACTGGCCCTCGCCGCCAACGATATAGATGCGCTGGCCGATACGGTTGTACAGGATGTTGAAGTTCAGTTTGCCGGAAGGCGTACTGTAAGACAGGCTGGTGTTGATCACATACGGAGACTGGCCGCTCATCTGCCTTGAAGTTCTCGCAAATTCAGGTTTATCCAGGTAGCGTTGCTCCAGGTCGCCTTTCAGCTCCACTTTCGATTGGATCAGGGCCAGGTTGGCATAGAAGGTGATGTTTTTCAGGAAGCTGCTTTGTGCAATAAAGTCCAGGTTCTTGCGGAATTCAAACTCTACACCGATGTTATTGGCGCTGTTGTAATTCACGGTTTTGATCTCTGAAGAGCTTCCCGTAGCATAGAAACGGTTTTCAATCGTTTTGTCAAACTTCTTGTAGAAAACGGAAGCCGAGATCACCTCACCGGCGCGCGGGAAGATTTCATAACGCAGGTCAATATTGTCGATACGGCTGCGGGTCAGGTCTTCATTACCATTGATCAGCATGTTCAGCTCATAGTCATAGTAAGAGATCGGCGCGATTTCACGCAGCTCAGGGCGGGCAACGCTGCGGAAATAAGACATACGCAGGTTCGATTTTTCATTCAGCGCATAGCTCAGGTTCAGTGAAGGCAGGAAGTCGTTCCAGACCGGGGTGACGGAACCGGAACCGATGGCTTTTGATTTCAGATCCAGGTTGTACGACTCGAAACGCACACCCCATACGGCACGCAGGTGGGTGGTGATCCTGTTGTCGGACATCACATAAGCAGAATTGGTGATGGCTGTAGCGGTATATTTATCACCATCGGCAGTCTGGTCAACAAAGCCGAAAGCACCTTCATTGATATTGGTAGCACTGTACAGGGATTGGATCGGTGTAGACAATAAGGTAGTCTGGTCTCCCGTGTAGAAAGGATTGGCGGTTGCACCGATATAGCGGTTGTTGAAATCGCGGTAGCGGTACAGGGTCATGGCGCCCACTTTCAGGCTGCTCTTGTACAGGAAATCGAGTTTGTAGGGAGTAGTATAGTTCACACCGGCATTTACAATCGATTCGTTCAGGTTACCAAACAAGCGGTTGTTCAGGCGGCCTACTGAGCCGATATTGGCATTGTACACACCACCGGGTTCAGTGTTGCCATTGAAGTATTGTGCTTTACGCTGGTCAGGCTGGTTGTTGGTTACATTGTTGTAACTCACAACCCAGTTCAGTTTTTTCTGCGCATCGCCGCCCAGGCTGTGCTCCCCTTCCAGGGACGATTTGAACAGCGATTTCTGGATCAGATCAAAGGCATAGTATTTGAAATAGCTGGTCGGAGAACCATCAAAGCCGTCGCGGTACAGGAAGTTGTCGTCAAAGGTCCTGTTGTACAGGTTTTTGAAAGAGATCTTGGTAGCAGAAGAGCTGAAGGCGACGTTAGCCAGGGCGCCCACTGTCGTATTGTAGTTGTATACCTGGTCGGTAAAGTTGTAGTTACCGTATTTACGTTCCACATCCCTTTTTACCGTTTCGTTGTGCGCATAGTTCAGCGCAGCGGTCACACCGATACGGCGGTTGTTTTTCATTTCGTACAAACGGCCCAGGCTACCCTGCAGGGTCATACCCGGCAATGCTTTACGCTGCGTAATGCTGTAGTCATTGTTCAGCATAGACAGGTATTTGATGCTTTCCGGCTCAGTCAGGTTTTTGCCCGTCAGCTGCGAGGCATCCGGCATGGCAGAAGGCAGCTGGCGTTTACCGTTATCAAAACCGATGATGTCCGTCGGTGTTTTGTAGCCGGTTTCAAATTTCTTGCCTGTAGAAACGGTATTGTAAGAACCACCGATAGAAATACTGTTGAAGTTTTTATCGGGGATCTCTTTGGTCAGGATGTTGATCACGCCACCGGCGAAGTCGCCAGGCAGATCAGGCGTGCCGGATTTGGAGATAATGATGTTGTCGATCAGGGAAGAAGGGATGATATCGAAAGAAAAGGCTTTCCTGTTGGGCTCTGTGCTGGGCAGGAAGGCGTTATCGATCAGGGCGGTGTTATAACGGTCGGTCAGGCCGCGGATGATCACGAATTTATTGTCCTGGATCGTAGTACCGCTTACACGCTTCAGTACCTCACCGGTGCTTTTGTCCGGCGATTTGCGGATCGCTTCGGCAGAGATACCATCACTTACCGCAGCAGAGTTTTTCTGCGCGATATACAGGGCATTCAGCGATTCCTTTTTCAGGGTAGAACGGATCACCACGTCTTTCAGTACGTTGGTCTTATTTTCTTCTTTGATGGCCAGGTTCATCGGGGTAATGGTACCGGCCTGTAATTTTACATCTGTAATTTCTTTGGTGACATAGCCCATGTAGCGTACCTGAACAGTGTAGGTGCCATCGGGTGCTTTCAGTTCAAAATCACCGTCTTCGTCGGAAAAGGTGGCCAGGGTCGGCATTTCCGGGATCAGAACAGTCACACCGACAAGGGTTTCCCCTGTTTTTTCATCGGTAATTTTTCCTTTTAATGTACCCTGTGCTACCGCATTGACAAACAGGCCAAGGCAAAACATTAAAGTAATCGCAAAACGCATATCTTAAAATTTTGCGCAAAGGTCTCCGGCCAATGTTACGGCATCGTAAAGCGAATATTACCGAATTGTTACCCGGGCTTAAACAATTGACACTTAAGCCTTAAGCGGCATTATTTTTTCAATATTTTTTTATGAATAGCGCTTTTGCTGCATGCATCAACCCATTATCTGGGAGACAGCCGGTATCTTTGCGCCGATGAACACCCGGCAACTTTTCCAGCAACATCTGGCACAAACTTCCCCCGAACCCGTCGCCTTGCATATTGCCTCTGCAACAGGCAATTACCTCACCGATATTGACGGGAAGGAATACATAGACCTGATCGGCGGCATCAGTGTGTGTAATGTGGGCCACAGTCATCCGAAAGTGATTGAGGCCATCAAAAAGCAGGCAGACCAATACCTGCATGTGATGGTGTACGGAGAGCTGGTACAAACGCCGCAACTGGCCTTTGCGCAAAAACTGGCAGAGCACCTGCCTGCTGCGCTGAACAGTGTCTACTTCACGAACTCCGGGGCTGAAGCCTGCGAAGCGGCATTGAAACTGGCGCGCCGGGTAACGGGCAGGCCGGCGATCATCGCCGCACACAACAGCTACCACGGCCATACCATGGGAGCGCTGAGTGTAATGGGCAGCGAATATTGGCGCAATGCCTTCCGTCCCCTGCTGCCCGGGGTACAACATTATACTTACAATAGCCAGGAATTTATAGACGCCATCGATGCGCAGACCGGCTGCGTGCTTATTGAAACGGTGCAGAGCGAGGCCGGCATCCGGGAACCCGACCCGGCCTGGCTGGCGGCTTTACGCGAACGCTGCACGCAACAGGGAGCCTTGCTGATCATGGACGAAATACAGGCCGGGTTTGGCCGTACAGGCAAACTCTGGGGTTTTGAGCACTATGGTATCCTACCTGATATTGTATTGCTGGGTAAGGCCCTGGGTGGCGGTATGCCGATGGGCGCCATGATTGCCGGTAAAGACCTGATGCAGCATTTTACACACAGCCCCGTACTGGGACACATGACCACTTTTGGCGGGCATCCGGTATGCTGCGCTGCCGGACTGGCGGCCCTGGGAGTATTGCTGGAAGAAGGGCTTACGGAACAAGTAGCGGAGAAAGAACAACTCCTGCACAGCCTGCTGGTACACCCGCAGATCAAAGCCGTGCGCAGCAAAGGCTTGCTGATGGCGGTAGAATTGGAAAACAACGCAAAAGTCCTGGCTGTGTTGCAGCAATGCCTGGAGCGCGGCGTATTTTCCGATTGGTTCCTGTTTGCAGACAACTGCATCCGCATCGCCCCCCCATTGACCATTACGCACGAAGAGATCAGGACGGCCTGTGCCCGTATACTGGCCTGCCTCGATTAAAAAAAGGCGCTCCCGGATAGGAGCGCCTTGATGTAAAACAAACAAATTAGTTCGTACTGTAAACGAATTTAGGCAAAGCATTTGAATAAACAAGGAATTTTCCCTGTTTTTTTGAAGCCAGACCTGACAAATGAATAATGCTTCATGACTTCATTAACCCTTTTACCTGCTTTACCCTCATTATCTTCCGCTGACTCTTTAACCTTTTACCTCTTTAGTTCATTACCTTACACCGCCTTTGTTCTTGTTGCAGCGCGGGCAAAAGCAAAGCCTACCAACAAGCATAAGTTTGTGTGAAAGGTCTCCGTGAAAGGAACCAGGGCTCCAGGCATCTTTTTGACCTGACGAAAGCGCTGGAAATTTGCTGCTCAAATCAGCCCGTGCTCTTTCAGCACTTTCCGCTCGTCCCCGGTGATATAGGCAAACATCTTCAAGGCTCCATGCAGGTATTGCAGGAAGTAAAAAATATCGAACGCAATAGATATCTCTTTTCCTTCTTTCCGGTACCCGGACAGCCAATGTACTTTGATCATAGCATGATAATCGTCCAGCAAAGTCACTTCCTTATGTTCAATTGTCATAGACGAAGCGCCGATATCGCGATAGAAACGATAGCCCTTAGGAATGGACTGTCGTAGCTTTTCATCATTCCGGCTACAAATCACACCCACAGGACTGGCCTCTACAAAGCAATCAGCAAAGCAAGCAGTTACCGCATCAAGGTCAACGTCCTTTCCTTCCATCCCATCGCGGAATTGTTGCTCGTACTGCCTGAAATAGTTTTCTATTGCTTCTTTGAACTGTTCCATACCTGCTTTAATATTTATTCAGGCTGTCCTGTTTGTTGATCATATGGTGGATCGTGTCGGCAGGCCAGTTCTTGCCATCACCCTGCCAGTGCTGCTGTACGGTGTCCTGTTTTGCTTTTTTTTGTTTTTTCTGTTTGCGCGGGCTGTCGTTTTGGGCAAAAAGGGTTGTTGTTCCTACCAGTGCTATCATAACAAGGATGAGTATCTTCTTC
>JAEUVW010000098.1 GCA_016786525.1 Chitinophagaceae bacterium | reverse complement strand
GATGATCGGGTCTTTCTCTTTATAGTTTTCCAGCTCATCCTTGGTCCTGTATTTGGCCGGGTCACTCATAGAGTGTCCGCGGTAACGGTAGGTTTTGATCTCGAGGAAGGTAGGGCCATCGCCTTCACGGGCGCGCTTTACAGCCCTTTCTATCCCCTTGTGCACATCTTCGCAGCTCATACCATCCACGCTGTCACCGGGCATGTCGAACCCGTCGGCCAGGCGATAGATATCAGCTACTTTCGAGGTACGCTCTACCGAAGTACCCATAGCATAGCCGTTGTTTTCACAAATAAAGACAACCGGCAATTGCCACAGTACCGCCATATTGAATGCTTCATGCAGCAAACCCTGGCGGGCAGCACCATCACCGAAGTAGCAAAGGGTTACACTGTCTGTTCCTTTATACTTTTCGGCAAAGGCAATACCGGCGCCGAGGCCGATCTGGCCACCTACGATACCGTGGCCGCCGAAGAATCGTTTTTCTTTTGAAAAGAAGTGCATGGAACCGCCTTTTCCTTTGGTGCATCCGGTGGCTTTACCATACAGTTCGGCCATACATTCATTGGGGCTCATGCCTTTAGCGATCGCAATTGCGTGGTCGCGGTAGGCGGTGATGATGTTGTCACGGTCGGTGATGGCAGACATTGTACCGGCAGCCACCGCCTCCTGGCCTATATATAAATGGCAAAAACCACGTATCTTCTGCATTCCATATAACTGCCCTGCTTTTTCTTCGAATCGGCGCATCAACAGCATACTTTCATACCAGTACAGGTATGTTTCTTTATTGAATTGAGTCTGCACAGTTTTACTAAATTTGTGCGAATTTATTGTTTTTTCCATTCCGCTCAAATTTCATTTTGATTTTACTACGCAAAATCTCCCTTTACCAATTCCGGAATTACGAAACGGCGTCTTTTAGCTTCGACAAACGCATTACCTGCATTACGGGCAAAAACGGCAGTGGTAAAACAAACCTGCTCGATGCCATCTATACACTCTGCTATACCAAAAGTTACTTTTCGGCTACCATACAGCCAACGGTGATGCAGGGCAAGGATGCCTACAGGATCGAAGGGAGCTTTAAGCACCGGGATAAGGAGGAACTGGTGAGCTGCATCTACCGCAACGCTAAAAAAGAGCTCAGCTGCGGTGGAATCGCCTACGAAAAGCAATCAGAACATATAGGAAAATTTGCAGCAGTAATGATCGCTCCGGACGATATCGAGCTGATCAATGAAGGCAGCGAGCTGAGGAGAAAATTTATAGACGGTATCCTGGGGCAGTCTGACCGCCCTTACCTGGAGGCTTTGCTGCAGTACCAGAAAGTGCTGGCCCAGCGCAATGCCTGGCTGAAAATGTATGACACCAATGGCAGGCCGGACGCAGCACAACTCGATTATTACAACAGCTTACTGGCCAGATCCGGGTCTTATCTCTTTGAATGCAGGCAGGCTTTTACCCGGGCTTTCCTGCCTGTTTTGCAACAATACTACGCCCTATTGTCCGGCGGTGGCGAACAGGTCAGTATGCAATACCAGAGCGACCTGAACCAACATAGCCTGCCCTACTGGCTCAGCGAGCACCTGCAGCACGACATCCGCTACCAACGCACGCTGCGCGGGATCCACAAGGACGAACTGGTGTTTCTGCTGGACGGCAACCCGCTCAAAGCATACGGATCTCAGGGGCAGAAAAAGAGTTTCCTGTTTTCCCTGAAGCTGGCACAGTTTGCCTACTTGCGTTCCAACATGCAGCAAAGCCCATTATTACTGCTGGACGATGTGTTTGAAAAACTGGACCAGCAGCGTATGGAAGCCCTGTTGCACATCATCGGAGACGATATGTTCGGGCAGGTGGTCATTACCGATACCCACGACAGCCGGATCAACGAAGCTTTTGACGCTGAAGCACCCGTATCCTTTATCCGTTTGTAATAAAAATGCAGGTGTACCGGATTTTTCTTTAGTTTGCGGTTTATCATGTTGGCCCTGTCCTTATCTATTGCCCTGCTTATTGCTGTCGCAGCAGCGTACCTGCTGTTCCGGGCAGACAGGAAGCGATCTGTCCCCTACCCTTTGCTGACCGCATCACTGCGCGGCTTACTGGTATTCCTGTGCCTGCTGCTGCTGCTGGCTCCGAAAGTCAATAAGCGGACCAACGAAACCCTCAAACCACTGGTACTCCTGGTGCAGGACAACTCGCAATCCATACCGGCTGCATTGGGCAAAGAACAAGGTATTTACAATCAGAAAATGAAAGAGCTGGCGACTAAGCTCTCCGCTTCTTACCGCCTGGTCTGCCACAATCTGGAAGGGCCGGTCTCTAAAGACAGTCTCGACCGCTACACAGCGCAGGCAAGCAACTTGTCGCAAACCCTGGAGCAAGCCGGGGAATTATATGGCCAGCAAAACCTGAGTGCGGTCATTTTTGCTTCAGACGGATGGTATAATGAGGGAGCCAACCCTTTGTTTACAGAGATACCTCTAAGCGGCGCCCTGTACACCATTGCCCTGGGCGATACCGCGGTAGCCAGGGACTTGCGTATTGCAAAAATCTATGCCAATAAAACCGCCGCCCTGAACAGCCTTTGGGAAGTACGGGCAGACATACTGGCTACCCGGTGTAAAGGGGTACAGCAAAACGTAAGCCTTACGGATGCAGAGGGCCATGTCGTCGCCACAGCGCCTGTCAACATCAACGCCGACCGATTCGACGCTTCGGTTTCTTTTTCTGTAAAGGCAGGCAAAGCCGGCCTGCACCAGTACCGGATCAGTATCCCTGAACAGGCCGGGGAAGCCAACACAGCCAACAACAGGGCCAGTGTATTTGTCGAGGTGGTGCAGGAAAAGAAAAAAATACTCCTGCTGGCTGCAGCCCCCCATCCGGATGTAAAGGCGATTGCAGAAGCGATGAAAGGCCTGGAACAGTATGAGCTCAGCGTCAAAACGGCAGCGGAAATGCCGGGCTCATTTTCAGAATATGCAGCTGTTATCCTTCATGGATTACCTTCCAATACCCACAATATTGCCCCGGCTGGCCTGCAGGGTAAAAGTGTGTGGTACATTGCCGGGCTGCAAAACAATTATTTCCAGCTGAATGCGCTGCAAAAAGCAAGCCGCTTCAGCATGGGTATGGCACAGCACAATGCAGAGCCTCAATACAACAAGACCTTCAATGTATTCACTTTGCCCGCCAATGTTGCTGCCGTAACGGACATCCTTCCGCCGCTAATGGTTGTTGCTGCCGAAATCAGTAACCAATTGCCGGGGCAGGCTCTGTTTACCGATGCTTCCGGCACACCGTTGTGGAGTGTTTTCCCGGGAGCCGCCCCCCTGGCCATCACAGCAGGAGAAGGAATCTGGCGCTGGCGTCTCTACGAATACAAGAATTTTGGCAACCAGGGCACTGTAGATGAATGTATCCGTCAGACCCTGAATTTCCTGACGGCCAACAACAGCGCTAAACCCTTCCGTACCGAACTGCCTAAATATGTCTGGAACAATGCAGAACACATTACCATAGGCGCCTACCTGTATAATGCCAATAATGAAACGGTCAATGAGCCAGAGGCAACAATCAGTATCAGGGATAGCGCAGGCCGTATACGCAATTTTACTTTCGAACGGAATGCAGGCAGCTACAGGATAGATATCGGCGCTTTACCTGCCGGAAACTATACCTATACGGCGCAAACCGGCTTCAACGGCAAGACACTCAGGGACGCCGGTAGTTTTGCCGTAGAGGCCACAAATCTCGAAGCATTGGAAACAGGTTGCAATTACCCGCTGCTGTATGAGCTGGCCCGAAAACATCAGGGCGTCACCTTCAACACGGCCGATATGATGAGTGTTGCCGACTCTGTTAAACGCAACACCGGTATCCACCCGCTGATCGTTGAGCACAGTGAAAGTGCAAACCTGATCGATTTTAAATGGCTTTTTGCACTCATCCTGCTGGTGG
>JAEUVW010000082.1 GCA_016786525.1 Chitinophagaceae bacterium | reverse complement strand
AAACCTTTTCCAAGTGTTTTTATATGTTTCGTACCCACAATTGCGGAGAACTCCGCTTGTCAGCTATTAATCAGGAAGTAACGCTCAGCGGCTGGATACAGACCGTGCGCAAATTTGGCAGCATTACCTTTATCGACCTGCGCGACCGTTATGGCATTACACAGCTCTTTTTTGATGAAAGCTTCAACAGCCAGTTCGAAGCCTCGCCCCTGGGCAGGGAATTTGTACTGCAGGTAAAGGGTACCGTCATTGAACGCAGTAATAAAAACAATAAAATCCCGACCGGTGATATAGAGATCAAGGTAAACTCCTTCACCATACTGAACACCGCAGCGACACCACCCTTTACGATAGAGGAACATACAGACGGCGGTGATGAGCTGAGGATGAAGTACCGCTTCCTGGACCTGCGCCGACCTACCCTGCGCCGCAACCTGGAACTGCGCTACAAAGTGAACCGTGCCGTACGCAATTACCTGGACAGCAAAGGCTTCTGGGACATCGAAACACCTTTCCTGATCAAATCCACACCCGAAGGCGCCCGTGACTTTGTCGTGCCCAGCCGCATGAATGAAGGGCAATTCTATGCCCTGCCCCAAAGCCCGCAGACCTTCAAGCAATTGCTGATGGTCAGCGGCTATGACCGTTATTACCAGATCGTCAAATGCTTTCGCGACGAAGACCTGCGTGCAGACCGCCAGCCGGAGTTTACACAGATCGACTGCGAAATGGCCTTTGTAGAGCAGGAAGACATCCTGGACAACTTTGAAGGATTGTTCAACCATGTATTCGAAGACCTGAAAGGCCGCAAAATTGAAGGCAAATTCCCGAGAATGACCTTCGACGACGCCATGTGGCATTATGGAAACGACAAACCGGACATCCGCTTCGGCATGAAAGTGCAGAACCTGAAAACCCCCTTTGTAACCGCTTCTGTGCCTGCTGCTGCCCATGGCATCTATTGTACCGCATTGGAAGGCGTAGACTTTAAGGTGACCAACGAAGCAGAATCGGTACTGGCCATCTGTGTGCCCAATGCCTCGGAATATACCCGCAAACAAACCGATGAGCTGACCGAATGGGTGAAACGCCCCCAGATCGGCATGACCGGCCTGCTGTTCATCAAATGCAATGCCGACGGCAGCTTTAAGAGCAGTGTCGATAAATTTTTTGACGAAACGAAGCTGAAAAGCATAGCCGCTGCCTGCGGCGCGCAAAGCGGCGACCTGATCCTGCTGCTGGCCGGCAACGAGCTGCGCACCCGCAAGGCCATCAGTGAACTGAGGCTGGAAATGGGCAACAGGCTGGATCTGCGCAACCCTGATGAATACAAACCATTGTGGGTCGTAGACTTCCCCTTATTCGAGTATGACGAAGACGGCAACCGCTGGGTCGCCCGCCATCACCCCTTTACTTCCCCCAAGCCGGAGCATATTGCGGTGATGATCAACAACGAACCGTCTATTGCCAACGCAGCGGAATACTACAAACACCCGTACAACGATATCAAAGCCAATGCTTATGACCTGGTGCTGAATGGCACAGAGATCGGTGGCGGCTCTATCCGCATCTACCAGCGGGAACTGCAGGAGAAGATGTTTGCAGCCCTGGGTATGAGCAGCGAAGAAGCGCAGGAAAAATTCGGTTTCCTGCTGGGCGCTTTTGAATATGGTGCCCCGCCACATGGAGGTATAGCACTGGGCTTTGACAGGCTTTGCGCCCTGCTCGGCGGGCAGGAAAGCATCCGCGACTTTATCGCCTTCCCCAAAAACAATTCGGGCCGCGA
>JAEUVW010000057.1 GCA_016786525.1 Chitinophagaceae bacterium | reverse complement strand
GGTATGCCCGGGTATACCTTGCCGCACATTTTTTTGCAGATGTCTATGCCGGGTCGATCATCGGTACGGTTCTGTCCTACAGTATCTGCAGCATCGTTTTCTATCTTAAATCGCGTAATGAATATGCTTCAATAGTTTCTTAATCATCAGGGCATGGCTACATCTTTCCGGTATATACAGATCATTCTTGTTTCCCTTATTTTGTTTGTCCCTTTCCTGGGGCAGGTGCATTTGTTTGACTGGGACGAGATCAATTTTGCAGAGTGTGCGCGTGAGATGATCGTGAGTAAGGACTACCTGAGGGTGCAGATCGATTTTCAGCCTTTCTACGAAAAGCCGCCTTTGTTTATCTGGTTGCAGGTGCTGAGCATGAAGCTGTTTGGGGTCAATGAATTTGCAGCACGCTTCCCGAATGCGGTTGCCGGTATGGTCACCCTGGTTGCACTCTTTTATATCGGTAAAAAAGTAGTGAATGAAAAAATGGCAATCTGGTGGGTGATCCTGTATATAGCGAGCTGGCTGCCACATTTCTATTTTAAATCAGGTATCATAGACCCTACCTTCAATTTGTTTATCTTCCTGGCTTTCTTCCAGGTGTACAGCCTGAAGTTCGGCCGGAATAAACTGATGCATGCAGTACTGGCCGGGCTTTTTATCGGCCTTGCCGTATTGACCAAAGGCCCTGTGGCGATATTGGTTTCCGTGCTTTCTTTTGCGGTATACATTGTGCTCAACAGGGGCATCAATGGCTATTCGATCGGCCATTTGCTGGGCATTGCTTTTGTTGCCCTGCTGGTCACTTCATTATGGTTTGGCGTCGAACTGCTGCAAAACGGCCCTGCTTTTCTGCGGGAATTTATCAGTTACCAGGCCGGCTTGTTTTCGCAGAATATTGCCGACCATGCGGAACCCTGGTTTTATCATCCTATTGTGCTGCTGATCGGCTGTTTCCCGGCCTCCCTGTTCCTGTTTCAATATTCGCGTAAGAGAACGGTCAATGCACGCTCGGAATATGCGCGTTGGATGTGGATCCTGTTTTGGGTGGTGCTGATCCTGTTTTCTATTGTGAAAACAAAGATCGTGCATTACTCCTCACTCTGCTATTATCCCCTGACTTTCCTGGCCGCCCTGCAGATCTATCGCCTGAGCGAGAAAGAGTTTACCGTCAAAAGGCTGGTACAGGTGTTGCTGCTGATCATCGGGTCCATATGGGGTATCCTGCTGACGGCCGTACCCCTGGTCGGCCTGTATAAGGCCAGACTGGTACCCCTGATCAAAGATCCGTTTGCGGTAGGGAACCTGCAGGCGGATGTGCACTGGAGCTATGCGGAGTGTGCCTTCGGGATCGTGTACCTGGTGCTGATCTGGGTCAGCGTACTGATGCTGAAGCGTCATTTCAGAAGGGGCGTACTCCTGCTGTCCTTTACCCAGGTGGCGATGATACAGATCATCCTGCTGCAGTTTGCCCCGAAGATCGAAGGGTATTCGCAGCGGGCCGCTATAGCGTTTTATGAAAGCCAGCAGGGACGCGATGTGTATGTGCAGGTACTGGGATTTCACAGCTATGCTCATTTGTTTTACACGCAGAAAAAGCCGTCGACGAACCCCGGGTATTACCGGGCTGGCTGGCTGATCAATGGTGCCATCGATAAACCCGCATATTTTGTATGCAAGATCCAGGATGCCGCCCAATACCGGGAAAACCAAAATCTTAAAGTATTGTACGAGAAGAACGGTTTTGTGTTTTTTGAACGGATATTGCATACCGGCAACTGATAAAAATCATCCCTTATGAGTCAACTATTCGCTATCGCCCTGCATGGAGGAGCCGGTACCATTGCTCCTGAAACCATGACAGAAGAAAAATATGCGGCGTACACACAGGGCCTGAAAGCTGCGTTGGATGCAGGCTACGCTGTATTGGAGCGGGGTGGGGCTAGCCTGGATGCGGTACAGGCTGCAGTGATGAGCCTGGAAGACTGCCCTTTGTTCAATGCCGGGAAAGGAGCCGTATTCAACAGTACAGGCGGGCACGAAATGGATGCCGCCCTGATGGAGGGCAGCACAAAACGGGCCGGAGCTGTGGCGGGAGTCACTGCGGCGCGCAACCCCGTGCAGGCCGCCAGGACGGTGATGGAGCATACGGAGCATGTATTGCTCTCCGGGCCGGGTGCCGATCAGTTTGTCCGGGAGCAAGGTTTACCCATCGAGGGACCGGATTACTTTTTCAACCAGTTTCGTTACGATCAATGGAAAGAAGCACAAGCCGAAGGCCGGGTACAATTAGATCATTCAGAGAAAAAAATGGGTACTGTGGGTGCTGTGGCGCTGGATCAGTCCGGCAACCTTGCTGCGGCGACTTCAACGGGAGGGATGACCAATAAACAATACGGCAGGGTAGGCGATAGCCCCCTGATCGGTGCGGGTACCTGGGCAGACAACCATACCTGCGCCATCAGCTGCACCGGCCATGGAGAACTGTTTATCCGCAGCGTGGTAGCCTACGATATTGCCTGCCTGATGGAGTACAAGGGCCTGTCGCTGGCAGATGCCTGCCATAAGGTGGTGATGGATAAACTCGTAAAAACCGGTGGTGAGGGCGGTCTGGTCGCCATTGACCAGGCCGGAAATATCGCAATGCCGTTTAATAGTTCGGGTATGTACCGTGCGGCGCGGAAAAGCGACGGAACTGAAAATATTGCCATCTACCGCTAGGGCTTAAAGCGATACCTGCCATTGCAGGGTCACCGCGCTTTTTCGTTCTGCAACATGGAAAGGCCCTGCAGGAGCGCCTTTGTATACAGGACGGTTCTGATAGGCCAATGTCAGTTTTGACGTATGGCCGGACAAGAGCAGGTTGACGCCCATATCGTAATACACCATCGGGTCGGCCAGTTTCTGCATCATCGAATATTGAACACTGGCATAAGGCATCAGCGTGCCTGCTTTGCCCAGCAGCTCATTTTTCATTTTATAGCCCAGTTGCGCATACACATGCTGCCCTGTTCCATACAGGGGGACGCCGTTTCCGGAACCATTCAGAATGCTTGCATCACTGTTGCCGGTGGCCGGGTTCAGCGGTGCGGTGTTGCGGATATAATTCTTCCCGAAATCATAATCTGAGAAAGCAGCGTAGGCGCTGATCGCAGTCCCTTTTTGCCGGTTCAGCGGGGCATCGTAATAGGCATCCACAGACAGCAGGCGCATGGCGGAGCGGACGGTATCGGTGTTGTTGTCGGCCAGCCGGATCATTGCCTGCGGCTGGTAGATAAAGCCTGCCCCGATATTGAATACGCTTTTGCTGCCAAGATAAGTGCCGGTGGTATAGGGCACCAGGTTAGATTCCTGGTCCAGGAACTGGTACTGGAAATAGCCTTGCGTCTGCAGTTTGGGGTCTGCCGTTGAAAAAACGGCATTTGTCGTCAGGTTCGTAAAGGAGGCCGGGTTGGCGATATAGGCTGCTGATTTTTGTATGGCCATCGGGTCTGTCAGCATGAGCCGGTAATCCAGCTTGCCGATCTTTCCTTTGGCGTATACGCTGAGCTTGCGCAGGAACTGATCGCTGACATCATTGGTCGCTTCCTGGTACAAAGGCAGGTCCAGGCCCATGATGGAGCTGACCGAAGAGGACGCAAAGCGGGACAAGCCCGTCCAGCCGGCAAGACCGGCGCCCAGGGACAAATGTTCTTTGACGATCTCATATTCGCTTACCGCATCGTGCAGGAAAAAAGCGGCTTTACGATCCGACAAGGCATTGAAGTTGTTGATGCCCACATGCACATACAGGAAGGTACGCTTGGCTACAGGGCCGTAAAACTGCAGGCGGGTGCGACGGATGCCGATATCAAAAACGTCTTCTTTGTTTTCCCCGTTAACAGTGGAGCCGGGGTTGTTCTGGTTGTAGCGTACCCAGGTCTGGTTCAGGACACTGAGCTTCAGATAACGGGAGCCGTCTTCGTTCAGGGATAATTTGCCGTCTTTGAATACCTGTGCAAAGGTATAAGGGGCGGCCAGGATCGTACAGGAAAGAAAGAGAATGCTTTTGAATAACTTCATGAACAGAAAAATACAGTGAAAAGTTAGCCGTTTTTGAGTACGGCAAGCAGGCTGAACAGCCATCCGAGGATAAAGAAAACACCGCCTATGGGGGTGATGATACCGATGCCTTTCAGGCCGACAATGCCATTCATCTGCATCAGCGAGAGTGCATACAGGGAGCCGCTGAAGCACACAATGCCCAGGATAAAGAACAGGGTGGCCAGGTTAATATGGTTGTTGCTGATATGCGCACTGAGTAAACCGACGGCGATCAG
>JAEUVW010000010.1 GCA_016786525.1 Chitinophagaceae bacterium | reverse complement strand
AGCTGCCGAATTTATTGCGCGCCTGGATAAAGTACTGGCATGCAGCCTGTGTCGCCTTTTTCAGGTTGTAGCGCTCATCTACTTCGCTGCTCACTTCCAGGCCATAGGAGGGCGCCGTGCTGTTCATGAATTGCCAGTAGCCCTGGGCGCCCGCTGCCGATACCAGGTTTTGCAGGTTGCTTTCCGCTACGCACAGGTATTTGAAATCGTCCGGTATGCCGTTGGCTTTCAGTTCTTTTTCGATAATGGGAAACTGGCGGTAACTCAGTTTGAGGATGTACATCAGCGAACCGTGCATGTAGTAATTCATCAGCAATTCGCGGTCGTAGCGCTCACGGACCTCCCAGCGATCCAGCGGTACGGGCTCCCCGGCAAAAGATGCTTTGGCAGGTGTCTGCGGGGCATACCATTTATATTGCAAACGCCCGTCTTCCTTCACTTCTACCTTTTCTTCATTTTTGTCCGCTTTGTTGAAGGCGATCAGGCCCACAAGGCCCGAGCCCAATAATAATCCTGCTGCAAGGTATTTGATTTTGTGCCGGTTCATAGACAATCCCTCCTTTGTTGATTTGGTATTGAAGTTACACTTTTCGGTATAAAAAAAGACCGGTAATTTTTACCGGTCTTTTTCAAATATAATCCGTGGCTTTACCGGATCAGCGTGATGTCGCCTTTCAGCTCATTCATGCTTCCGTCCAGGCACCTGTATTTGATGTAGTATTGGTAGACTCCCATATCCTGGGGTCTTCCGGCGAAACTACCGTCCCAACCTTCAAGGTCAGTATTGGCAGATTCATACACGACCTGGCCCCACCTGTTTACAATCCTGAAGGTCACGATATCCTGGCGTCCGTCGCGCAGCGGGCGGAAGCGGTCGTTGATCGCATCGCCGTTGGGCGTAAAGGCGCTGGGCATAGACAGTTCACAGCAGGATTCTGCACGTACATAGGTACTGTCGTAACCGATACAGCCGGCATCATTGGTGACCCGTACACTGATATAACCCGGGGCACGCATCCTGTCTGCTACCATAGATACTGTATCTCTTTCGAAATAGTACTCAGGATACCATTTGTATTTGTAGGTAGTGTCTTTAAACGCCGTAAAGATCAGGGTGTCACGGGAACAGATTTTGCCGGTAATAAAGGCGGTATCATGCCCGTTATCGGTAATCTTCCTGATAGACGTGATTTTTGCAATCGGCCTGTCGTTAATGAAGAACCTGCGTTTGATGGGCAGCGAAGGACAGTTGCGATGCGATACGATCAGTCCCAGCTCTTTGGGGCCGGCTGTATTCCAAACGACGCTATAAGGGCCTCCGTCAATGTTTTCACTCACTACTGTTCCGCCATCCCATTGCCATTGGTAATTTGTGGCATTCGGTGTTGCAGAGTCAATCGTGATCGTAACCGGTACACCAACGCAGGCATTGAATACGGTATCGATAACCGCTGAAGGCGCCATCCTTGTCGTAATAGTATCGGCTATGCGGAAGGTAGCACATTTGCCATTGTTGACAAACAGGCTTACGATGTTATTGCCGGTATCGTTAAAGCGGAAGACCACGGGGCCTTGTCCGCCACCACTTTCCAGGGTGCCGTTTGTAGAGAACCATTTGTAGTCATAGCTGGCCGGTGCATTACCGAAATATTCAAAGCTGGCGGTGTCGTACTGGCACACATAAGGTTTGCTGTGAAGGATGATACCGTTGGGCTGCTCATACACGATCACCCTTACCCGGGCACGGTCACTTTCGCAACCATTGATGGTCTGTGATACATAGTAATCAATCTCATCGGGGAATCCTACGGGAGGGGTAGGGCTGATGGTGCTGGCTACGCCGCCTGCGGAATCAAGGTACCATTTCAGGTTTTCGCCTTTGGCAGCCAGGTCCGGCTCCTGCAGCTGGCAGTAGGTGACCGGCGATTTCACTACGGGAGGACTTGGTTTTAAAATAACATTCACGACTACCTTGGTACGGTCGCTTACACAACCATTGACGGTTTGGGTCAGGTAGAATGTGGCGGTATTAGGCGTATGCGTCGGTACCGTTGGGGCAACCGTATCTCCGAAACCTCCGACAGGCACATTATACCAGAGCACATTTTTGCCGTCTGTTTTCAATTTGCCGTCCGCTTCATACTGGCAGATGTTGGCATTCAGTACGTTCGGAACTGGAGGTTTGGGGTACACCACTACTTCTACGGCACGGGGGGTAGAGGTCCTGCCTTTGGAGGTCGCAGTAACATAGTAGGTTCCGCTCAGGGAAGGATCTGCATTCACAAAAGTGATCTTCGGACCGATACCGGTAAATCCGCCGGGGCCTGTCCAGGTAAAGATAACAGGAGTATCGGCAACGCTGCTGGCGTTCATCACTACGGAGTCGTACTGGCACACTTTCAGCCTGCCGGTAACGGTTGGCTTGCCGAATTGCAGGATATTGATCGCATAATCCTGGGTTTCGCCAAAGTTGTACTGGCCGCAGGGTTTTACATCGCTCAGGCTGGCTTCCTGTGCGTAGACAATGCGCATGGTGGTCAGGCCTTTTTTAGCAGGCAGCGGTACGGTAAAGTTACCGATCGCTGTTTGCGGGTTGGGCTGCAATGCACTGTACGTATTGGCGTATACCATTTCGCTCACTTCATAGTCGGTATTCTGGTTGTAGTCGATGAATACTTTTACGGCGCGTGCTTTCGTAGTGGTGGGATCGCAGGATCCGAGGCGCATGGTCAGTGTATATTCTGTGCCCGGTTCAAGGGCTACAGGCGGAACGGCAGGATCGCTGGTGAAGTCGCTGTACAGACCTGCGCTGGGTGCGCAAGGTGTATAGTTGGTCATACCGGCCAGGCTTACACTGAGTACTTTTTCTTCTTTATTGCTTTTCGATTCTGAGATACAATCGCAGTTATACGGGGGAGCCATCGGTACGTAGATCGGCACGGAAGTGTCTTTTGTGCCGGAGGCAATGCAGGTCAGGATGCAACGGTAATAAGAAGACTCTGTCTGGATCACTTTCTTTTCCACTTTGGTCGTACTTGCGGTACCGATGTTTACCCAGGTACCATCCAGGGATGGGCTGGATTGCCATTGGAAAGACAAACCGTATCCGAGGCCGGCCCGGACCAGGTTCAGTTCCATGCTGTCGTCTTTCAGGCAGAACTGTTTGGCTGTGGAGACGGCGAATCCTGCATCAGGCTTGCCCAGGCAGGTATCCTTGCGGTTCATAAAGCGGATATTCGGTCGGAAGGTATGAGTCACACCGGATGTTTTATCGCCACAGACTGCAGTAATACTGCTGGAGGAAGTGGCATAGGTCCTGGCCAAAATAGCGGTGCCCATATCGGACCATTCTACAGAAGCATTTTCGCGCCCTACACCGGCATAGAAACAGGTGCTGACCATAATGTTGTCCGTACCGTTCCAGTAATAAGGTGTTCTGAATCCAAAGGTATTCCAGCCCAGCGTAGGCAGGTAGGAGATCAAGGGGTCATAGAAACGAAGATCCCCGTCTGTCAACGTGCCAGTAGCCGTGCCAGGGCCCGAGCCTACAAAAAAACGAAGGTCCGTATGTCCCAGGGCTTTGTTCACATCCGTTACCAGGAAGGCTAAGGAGTCAATAAAGCCAGGTTTCAGGCCCGCCGCCGCCAATTCAGCTCCCGGGTAAATATAAAAAGCCTTTTGCCCCCGGCTGAGATTACCGAAGGGAGTAGGGTAGGTCGTAGCAGTATTGGAGGTAGTGCCCGTACCTATTTTCACCCATTGCGCCTCCGCACTGATCTGGCTGCCCAAAAGCAGCGCCCCTGCACACAATAGTTTCTTGGTGAGTGAAAAATGACGACCCAGGTTTTTAGTAAATCTTGTATTCATCTCGATTTGATTTAAATAATATTTTGCCTTACTATCTCGGTAATAGTTAAAAAGCCCTTAAAAATAGATGTTTTTTCCGTAAAAAAGAAAGAGCGTATTAAAACTATTTTATTCTACTATATAAAAAGGATTAAAAAATAAATTTACCTAATCCTGTTTCATGAACGCGGCATTGTACTGTTGGTCTCCCGATACCAGGGTGCAGAAATAAACGGCAGCCGGCAGGGAAGATATGTTGATATTCATATATGCCTTGGCCTGACCTGCTTTTTCCATCAGTACCAGCTGACCCATGGTATTATAAATATATACAGACGTG
>JAEUVW010000372.1 GCA_016786525.1 Chitinophagaceae bacterium | reverse complement strand
AATAGCAGGCGCTCCTGCCGGCAACCTGACAGACGGAAGCTTCAGCACTAATGCGGTCACGGATAACAGCCAGTCTTCACCTAATGCAGAATGGTACCAGATAGATCTCGGGGCAGACTATTTTATTGATAGCATCCGCCTGGGCGCTGCAGATGTACGCAGCAGCCGCCGGTTTATGCTGGCTACCTGGCCCTCTGCCGTGGGCACATCCCTGGGTAATGTTCCTGCAGATTATATAGGTGTAACCTTTTCAGTTTCACTGTACAACCGCTATATCTACACAGATACAGCTCATACTCGTACTAACCCTTTCGGAACCTATGCAGGCAATCCCAACGTACCCGGTATCGCAGGTTTAAGTTTCGGACAAGCTTTCCCGTCGGGAGTTCTCAGTGCGCATATCGGTACGCACAAAGCACGTTATGTATTAATCTTGTCCCTGCAGGATACATCCTTCGCTCTTTCGGAAATACAGGTATTCACCACCACACAGCCCAAGGTCCGCAGTTTCAGCAACGGCAGTTTTGAAACAGGCCCCACACATACCAGTAGCGTAGCGAATTTACACGAAGCCAGCCTTCCGGCCTGGAGCACTACCGAAGCTGTTGCTCTGTCCAGCGGTATAGCCATGGAACCGGAAAAAGGTTCTTTCATAGAGATATGGCGCTCGGGGGCTTTTGGAGTGACATCGGCCAGCGGCAATTACCACGCAGAGCTGAATGCCTTTACTGCCGGTATGCTGGAACAGCAACCCATTTGTGTGCAGGGCGGGGAAACCTTTACCTGGTCTTTTGCCCACCGTGGAAGAAGTGGTGTTGATACGATGAACCTGCATATAAATGATGTCGACGTAGCAAGCTTCAGCGACAACAACGCCAGTTCCGGCACACATACAGGCTCTCTACTGGCCGGAGGGCTAGCGACAACTGTGATCAGCAGCAGTGTGACACACGCTACCAACGGCTGGACGCAATGGACGGGTACCTGGACCAACCCTTCAACAGCAGCCCGTGCTATCACTTTTGGGTTCCGGGCCGTAGGGTCTGCAGGCGGAGGACGCGGTATCGGTAATTTTATAGACAGTGTTTCGGTGACAACTTCAGCAGCGTATGCGACTTTCAGCTCAGATACACGTTCAGGAGGGGAAGATATCCCCTCGGCCAATTTACCCCGCATCATCATCAATGGACAATTGAGCACGGCCCACACCATCGAGGTAGACATTACCGGCGGCACCGCTGTCCGGGGAACAGATTATACCACTACCCCTGCATCAGGTATCATTACGGCAAACATACCGGCAGGAAACTATGATGGCACCTACGCTACAGGAATAAGCCTTGCTCCCTATATCAGCATCATTCATGACGCGCTTCCTGAACCTAACGAAACCCTGGTCATGCGTTTACAGAACCCATCCCCGGCTACTTTGCAGATTGTAAGCGATACGGCCTGTATGCCCGCCATTACAGAAGCTACCTATACCTTGCTGGATGCGGTGCCTCTGCCTGTAGACCTGGTCTCTTTCGATGTGGATGTGATCAAGGACTGCAAGCTGCGCTTTACCTGGGTATGCGGGGTCGAATCCCGGCTGAGCCACTACCAGCTGGAATGCAGCCGTGACGGGCAAAACTTCCTTTTCGCTGCGGAGCAAAAAAACGCAAGCGGAAGCAATACTCATTATGAACAAACCATAAGTTCACCGGAAGAGGGCATCAGTATGTACCGGCTGAAGATGATCGACCTTTCGGGCAAGGCACGCTATAGCGAAGTTTTGAGACTGAACCGCCATTGCGACGCACAGGACCAGATAGTACTTTACCCCAACCCCAGCGACGGCATCGTGCGGGTGAAAGGACTGGCACAAGAGGCCGAAATACGCGTTACAGATGCATTTGGGAAAGAGTTGATGCGGGCAACGCTCCATACCGGTCAGGACAACTTGAACATCTCAAACCTGCAACCCGGTCTGTATATGATGAGTGTGCAAACAGCAAACACCCTGCACCAGTACCGGATAAACCGCAGGTAAATATAAGCAGGCCGGTATGTTTTTCTGAAATCATCATGAGCCGTACCCAATGGTACGGCTCATTTGTATGGTTCCCTTGCAGGAAAGGCCACGACAATATGGGTACAAACACGGCCAGGCCTGCGACGCGGACAACAGCAGCACCCCCGGCCCCTATCCGTCACTCATATTTGCTTATTAGTTAAGTTTACCGCATCTTTGAATGCCCTGTAAAAATTCTTTTGTATACCAAACTAAGGCCAGCGGATATACGTCTTGTAAGACTGTTATCCCTTTGTAACTTTGATGATCGCGATGACCTCAACCCGGCTGCCCCTGCTCTATGCGCTGTTTCTATGTTGCATCATACCCCTCCATGCCGGTGCACAGGGAGAAAACAACATATGGGCCTTTGGTCAAAAGAAGGGCCTGGACTTTAACGGCGGCGACCCGGTACTGATCAGCACCAGTATCAGCGCCTATGAATCCTGTGCGACGGTATGCGATGCGACAGGCGCTTTGCTTTTTTACCAGGGTACGGATACCGGTTCCAACAATTGTATCTGGGATAAGAACCATACCATAATGCCCAACGGATCGGGCATAAAAGGCAACCTGTATTCATCGGCCCGGCAGGGCTCCTGCATTATTCCTTTCCCGGATGGCAGTGGTAAATATTACTTATTTACGACTTCGACAATGGAAAATATCATGTCCCTGGGAGATACGCTGACCTTTTTGTGGTGCAGTGTGGTCGATATGAACCTCAGGGGGGGACTGGGAGATGTAGACCCGCTGTATAAAAACAGGATCATTGACACCATGAGCTCTTCGGAAGCAATAGCCGTTACCCGGGGGCCGGACTGCTCGATGTGGCTGATCACAAACAGCCCGGACACTTTGGTATTCAACGCCTATAAGATCAGTACCACCGGTATCGAGGTAAAACCTGTGGTCTCCGGTTTCCCTTCCCCGCGGTATAAGATCAGCAGAGATGTGACCGGGATGATCCTGTCCGACCTGGCCATGTCTCCGAACGGGCAGCTGATGGCCTTTAGCCGGCACGATTATTACCCGCTGCTGGAATTGTATGATTTTGATCCGGCAAGCGGTGTCTTCAGCAACCGGCGTGTATTGGACAGCGTGTATCATACGCTGCAGTTTTCCCCCGAAGGCAGCAAATTGTACACCAGCTGGGGCGACCTGCTGCAATACGACCTGAGTTTATTGCCCTCAATCGCGGCGGTAAAGGCATCAAAGTACAACGTGAACATCTACGCCAGGCGCACGCGGGAAGGTCCGGACAGGAGGGTATACGTAGTCTGGGAAGATCGTCTTTACCGCATCAATAAACCCGAACTTGCCGGCGCAGCCTGCGATTTCACCTATTATACCTCCACGGGAAAGCCGGCTGCAAACGGGTTCGGATTGCCGGTGCGGCTTGCGGCTCCCCCTTCCATGATCTACTCGAGCCGGGATACACAAGCCTGTTTTGCCCCGGAGGCCCTTATCGCGGCCCGGCCGGGCTATGAGGGGTATACCTGGGCAGATGGCACGATTGGACGTATACTGAAAATGAAAGATCCCGGCCTTACCTGGGTGCGTATGAGCAACGGGTGTACGGTGCATATTGATACGATCCGGGTCTCGGAAAAGATAAACAGCCAGACAGAATATAAACGGGATACGGCGCTATGCTTTGGCTCTTCCGTCACCTTAAATGCTCCTGCGGGGTATGAGCGCTACCGCTGGAGTAACGGCAGCGATAGCCAGTCCGCTGTTGTGACGCCCAAAAATACGGTCGTCTGGCTTCAGTCCGTATC
>JAEUVW010000332.1 GCA_016786525.1 Chitinophagaceae bacterium | reverse complement strand
ATCAATATACTCCTGCCTTTTGAGTGTCAAAGCGCTCAGCTGTTTGTTCAATTCATTTCTGCGTTCGATCTTCTTATGGATAGCAGTTTCCAGCTCCTTGCCTTTCAGGTTTTTGAATTCTACGGGCAGTTCTTCCGCTTTCAGGGCTGCTGGGTTTACTTTGTTTTCCGACACATCATTCAGCAATTCCTTTGTGCCCGAATAGCCTGATTTTCCGGCTGCAGATGCATTGTATTCCGCACGCTGGGCCTTGGTGCTGATCGCCGATCCCGACGCTATTTTCCGGCTGACCATTTTCTTTTCTTCGTAGCGGACACGCTCCTCTTTGTTGCCGTAGGTGTAGCGCAATTCATCCAGTTCGTCAGAAAGCGCGCTGATCTGCTCGTCATAGGGCGTATTGACTGCGATATCATTCACGTCCATACCTGCTTTAGTGAAGCTGCCATTCGTTTTGGCGGCAATGCTTTTCCAGATTCTTTCTGCTGTACTGTTGTTGCCCATCAGGATGGTGTTGATCGTGATGTCCTTTTCATTGGCACGTATGCAGGTAGCAGGGTATTGCACTTCGCGGTAGTCCATGTGCGGCGGGCAATCGCCTACCAGGAACACCGTTTTATACGTGTTCCTATCCTGGCTCCAGCCGAAATTATTGATCGCTTCGCTGAGCGCCAGGTTCACGCTTTCCGGTTCATCGCCTCCTCCGTCGGCCTGTATATCCATCAGCTTTTCATAGACCACATCCAGGTCTTCCTGCATCCTGACCATTTTGGTCACAAAAGCGTCTCCTTTATCGCGGTAAAACAACAGTCCGATCTCAATCTTAGGAGCATGCTCTGTTTGGGATAAACTGCCGGCGATCGACCATATTTTTTCCTTGGCCGCCTTGATCAGTCCGCTCATGCTGCCTGTCGCATCCAGGGCAAAGACAACCTGTATGTGTGGTCTGTTTTGGCTGTGGCTTGCGGCATCTGCCGCCGCTGTTGCTACTGTTTGTGTCGCGGTTACCTCGGGGGCAGTGCCGGATTTTTGGGCATGTTGGCGGGCATACAAGATCATAGTGCCAATGAGCAGTGCCGCCGCAAGTAAGAAGCTTAGTTTGCGCATAAGAAAGGTTTTGAAATCTCAAAACACTTTGCCTGCAGCAATTGCATAAAACAGGGTGTTAAAGAAAATAAAATCCTGCAGAAGCCGGCTTTTATCCGCCGAATAAGACAAGTGCCAGCTGGGAGCGCCACTAGCTCCCCATCTTCACAATATGCTTAAACTCTGCCGGTGTAATGCTGTGTACCGACAACCTGCCCAGCCGCACCAGGGAAATATCTGCCAGTTCCGGGTCTTCTTTGATCGCTTTGAGTGTGACTTCGTGTTTCAGCTTCTTGACGGGTTTCAGGTCTACCACTACCCAATTGGTATCTTCTGTGGTGGGGTCCTGGTAAGATGTGGTGACGACCTCGGCAATGCCTACCACGCACAGGCCTTCATTGGAATGATAAAACAGTACCTGGTCGCCCACAGCCATATTGCGCAGGTTGTTGCGGGCGGCATAATTGCGCACACCGTTCCACATCGTTTGTCCTTCCGCTACGAAATCGTCCCAACTGTATTTGAACGGCTCGGATTTGACCAGCCAGTATTGTTTTGCCATATTTTAATTAAAAGTTGAAAATTAAAAATGAATAATTAAGAGTGCTCTTCGCGTAATGCCGGATAATGGAAAATTAAAAATGAATAGTGAATAATGTCTTTCGTTCGATTTTCCATTAATCATTATTCATTAACCATTACTCATTAGAAAGGCGCTTCCTCATCCATCGGGTCCATGTTGAAATTGCCACCCAGGCCCCTGCCCGGAGGATTGGCATTCCCACCCGGGGTATCATCATCCCAGTTTACTTTATTGGCTTTTGAAGGCATAGTCTGGTAGCCGCCATTGTCGATATACAGTTTAGAACCAGAACCACCAAAGTTGCTTGTGTCCGGGTTCATGCCTGCACGCGGATTGTCCATCGGTTTGAAGGTGCCGAAACTGGTGTCCGGCAGGTCCACGAACTTCTGGTTTTCCTTGATGAATTGCAGCTTCACCGTTGCTGTACTACCACTCCTGTTTTTCGCGATGTGGATATGCGTTTCGCCCTCTATCGGCTCTCCCATCTCATTGTTTTCAATGCCGTAGTATTCAGGCCGGTACAGGAACATGACCATGTCCGCATCCTGCTCGATCGCACCCGATTCCCTCAGGTCACTCAGTTGCGGTACCTTCGACTCCTTGCGCGACTCCACCGCACGGTTCAACTGGGACAGCGCAATGATCGGTATCTCCAGTTCCTTCGCCAGGGCCTTCAGGTCGCGGGAGATCTTACTGATCTCCTGCTCACGGTTGCCGGGCCCTTTATCGTTACCGCCGCTCATCAGCTGCAGGTAGTCGATGATGATCATCTGTATATCGTGGCGCTGCTTCAGGCGTCGGGCCTTCGCACGCAGCTCGAAAATGTTCAGCGCTGCCTGGTCGTCCAGGTAGATGGGCATACTGGCCAGCTTGTGCATCCTTTGGGTGAGCTGTACAAACTCGTGTTCCTCCATACGGCCCTTGGTGATGGCGTCCATACTCACTTCCGTCACCGCAGACAGCATCCTTTTGACCAGCTCCCCTGCGCCCATCTCCAGCGAGAAGAAGGCTACAGGATAGGGCTTTTCAGAGTTCATAGCCGCATTCATGGCCAGGTTCAGCGTAAAGGCTGTTTTACCCACCGCAGGCCGAGCGGCCACGATGATGAGTGCATTCTTCTGCCAGCCGGCTGTCGTGCGGTCCAACTCCACGAAACCGCTGGGCACGCCCGTTACATCAGATTTATTGTTTTTGGCCGCTTCGATCTCCTGCACCGTTTCCACCAGTACATCCGTCAGGCTTTTAAAATTTTTGCGCAGGTGTTTGTCGGTAATCTCGTACAGGCCGGTTTCGGCCTGGTCCAGCAGGTCAAACACATCGGTGCTGTCTTCGTACGCGCTGCTGATCACTTCGCCGGATATACGGATCAGTTCACGCTGGATGAACTTTTCCATCACGATACGGGC
>JAEUVW010000346.1 GCA_016786525.1 Chitinophagaceae bacterium | reverse complement strand
CAGGAAGGCGTCAACCGGTTTGAGGAAATAGGTAGTGAAGGCCTTATCGCCGAAACGTTTTTCGTGCGGGATCACATTGTCTGCAATAGTGATGATGTAGCTGTGCCTGTTCTTTTTGATCCTGCGCAGTATGGTGCCCAGGCTGGGCCCCATAAAGGGAAGCCAGTAGCGTACGATGAGCAGGTCTGCTTTTTCATCCCGGATCTTATTGCCCTGTACAATCCAGTTCAGCGGATTTACAGAATTGATCACACTTTTGATCTTCAGGCCTGCAGGGGCAGGTTCGTCGGTATACTGGGATGTGCCGGGGAAAAGTATAGAAGGGTATTGAAGGGAGAAGGAGTAGAGGATCACTTCATGCCCCTGCTCCTGCAATACCTCCGCCAGGCGGGCATTGAGGGTAGCGAGTCCGCCACGCAGGGGATGGGCCGGTCCGATGATGATGATTTTCATGCTGCTTGTTTTTTGTTCGCCCGTGGCCATTCTGCTTTAGCCGGCCAGGTCTTTTTGCGCCTGTTCATAATCTGCAGGGATGCCGATATCGATGAAGTAGGCCGATGAGCGGTATCCGTAAAATTGCTGTTCGGCCACGAAAGCTTCAAGGTAGTCTTTTTCGAAAGAATGGCGCTGCGGCAATCGCTTTTGTTCAAAAAAAGCTTTATTGAGCAGGTAAATGCCGCCATTGATCAGGCCGTCGGCTACCGGCTTTTTTTCCTCGAAAGAAAGGATACTGCCGTCTTCAGCGCAGCAGACTACGCCGTAGCGGTCAAACTGCTGCAGGTTTTTCAGGGCCAGGGTGGTGCCGGAGTTTTTTGCTGCATGAAACAAAGCCATGGCAGCCAGGTCTGCGCAGAACAAGGTGTCGCCGTTGATGACGAATACATTTGCAGCACTTGCTTTGGTCAGGGCCAGTTGTATGCCCCCGCCGGTGCCCAGGGCTTCGGTTTCAACAACGGTTTCGATTTCAAAGTTCCAGTCAGCCTTTTCCAGCCATGCTTCAACCAGTTCGTGCTTATAGCCCAGCGACAGGATCGCCTTTGTACACGCCTGCGCTTCCAGGTAGTCGAACAGGTGATGTAGAAACGGCTTGCCGGCGACAAGGGCCATGCATTTGGGGGTTTCGCCGATCACCCCCCGCAATCTTGTACCCGGCCCTCCGGCCAATACGATACATTCCACAGGCAATCTTTATTTAAAATAAGAAAAAAACAGGCTTAGACCTGCCAGCTGGAAAGGCCTTTTTCAATGAATTGGTAATCACGGAAATCGCCCCCGAAGTTGGCCAGCGCTTTTTTTACATCATAGCGTTTGTTGCCCGGGCAGTAGAACATCATGAAGCCACCGCCTCCGGCACCGGATATTTTCCCCCCGGTAGCGCCGGCTTTTAAAGCCACTTCGTAGAGTTCATCCATCTTGTTGTTGGAGATACCCTGGGCCATCTGCTTCTTATAGCGGAAGCCGTAGTCGAGTATGGCGCCGATTTCCTGTACCTGTCCTTTCAGCAGGGCTTCCTTCATCATTTGTGCCTGCTCCTTCAGGTGATGCATGGCATCTATCGAGGTCTGGTTCTTATCCGTTACATTTTTGCTTTGTGCTTCAATGATGGTGGAGGAAAGGCGGCTTGTAGCGGTAAAGTACAGCAGCAGGTTGTTCTCCAGTTCAAACAGGTATTGCGGCTTGATGCGCAAGGGGTTTACAATGACCTTGTTGCTCGCATAAAACTCCATAAAGTTGACGCCGCCGAAAGTAGCAGCGTACTGATCCTGTTTTCCCCCTGCCATATTCAGTTCCTCCCGTTCTATCGTGTAGGCAGCGTCGGCAATATCATATTCCCCCAGGGGTAGTTTCAGCCACTCCGCGAAGACCCCCAGTATGGCTACCACAAGGGTGGAGGAGGTGCCGAGGCCCGATCCTGCCGGGGCATCCACATACGTGGTGAGCTTGAAGCCTGAAGGGACTTTACCGTACTTCCGTACAATATGGTTATACACACCTTTGGCCAGGTCCAGGGTGCCGTTTACCGGCAGCATGTCTGCCAGTTCATGCGCGCAGCGTTCATCCCTGTCTATCGCTTCTATGAGGACAGACGGATCGGTGAGTATTTCTATGGTGGCGTAGGCATAGAGGGAAATAGTAGCATTCAGGATGGCGCCACCGTATTCGTCGCAATAAGGACTTACATCTGTTCCGCCGCCGGCCAGGCCGATGCGCAGGGGGGCCTTACTTCTATAGATCATTTGCTGTGTTGCTTTGAGGGTGTACTCCGAAATACTCCTGTATCTGCCGGCTGCATTTTTCGGTTGCGGCCTGCTCTTTGTCGGCATACCATTCCGCTGTCCAGCGGATGGCGGTCGCGGCGTCCAGTTTCGGCTTCCAGCCCAGCATGGACCTGGCTTTGCTGCTGTCCAGCATCAGCAATTTTGCTTCATGAACGGTAGCGGTATTTTCGGCATGCTGGTAAGCGCCTTCTTTGCCAAAAACAGACAGGAAGATACGGGTGAGCTCTTCTACGGTTTTTTCGTCTGTGGTTTCTGGGCCGAAATTAAATGGCGTGCTGTATTGTACAGGGTCTTCCTGCATCCTGGCTGCCAGCAGCAGGTAGGCCCCTATCGGTTCGAGCACATGCTGCCAGGGCCGTACGGAGTTGGGGCTGCGCAGGTAAACTTTGTCGCCAAACTCAAGCGCCCGTACAATGTCCGGTACGATGCGGTCCGCAGAGCGGTCTCCGCCGCCGATCACATTGCCCGCGCGGACGGATGCAATGGCTTTTTGGTGTTTGTCGTATTGGGCCGGGTTAAAGAAAGAACGTACGTAAGAGGAAATGACGATCTCTGCCGCTGCTTTGCTGGCAGAATAAGGATCGTAGCCGCCGAGCTTGTCTTCTTCTTTGAAGGCCTGTCCGCGTTCCGGGTTCTCGTATACCTTATCGGTAGTGATCATCAGGGCCACTGCGGGCTTTTCCAGGAATCTCAGGGCCTCCAGTACATGTGCTGTGCCCATGGCATTGATCGCGAAAGTATCTACAGGGTATACATAGCTGGGTCGTACCAGTGCCTGCGCTGCCAGGTGAAAAACAAAGTGCGGTTCGAAACGCACCAGTTCTGCCTGCAGGCGGTTCAGGTCCCTGATGTCGGCAATGACGGAAGAGTAACAGATATCATCGCCTTTTATTTCGTTATAGAGATCGTTGGCATTTTCCGGCGCCAGCGAAAAGCCCTTTACATCAGCGCCCAGCCAGTTGAGCACCTGCAGCATCCAGGCTCCTTTAAAGCCGGTATGCCCGGTGAGGAACACTCTTTTCCCTTCAAAGGTTTTTTTCAGTAATTCTACCATGTCTTTTTTCAGCAATTTTTAAAAGGGAACGATACTTACCAGTTTTTCCAGGCAGGATTTTTCAGCCACATTTCTTCCAGTTCTTCCCGCTCGCGTATGGTATCCATACATTTCCAGAAATTGTGGTGGCGGTAGGCGGCGATCTGCCCGTCGCGGGCCAGGTCGTCCATCGGTTGCCGCTCCCACATGATGTCATCCGCATCGTTGTGCAGGTAGCGCGCGATCTCCGGTTCTATAACGAAGAATCCGCCATTGATCCAGGTGCCGCTGTCTTTTGGTTTTTCCTCGAATCCGTTGATGTTGCCATTGTCTTCCATATTGATGACACCGAAGCGGCTGTTGGCCTGTATGGCGGTCATGGTGCAGATCTTGCCGCTTTTCTTATGAAAATCCACCAGCTGGCGCATGTCTACGTTGCTGAGACCGTCTCCGTAAGTAAGCATAAAGGTTTCGTTGCCGATATAGGGCAGTACACGCCTCAGCCGGCCGGCCGTCATGGTATCCAGGCCTGTTTCGATCAGGGAGACCTTAAACGGCTCTGCAAAATTGTTGTGTACTTCGATGGCGTTATTAGACATATCCACCGTTACATCCGCATTATGCATGAAGTAATTGATGAAATATTCCTTGATCATCCAGCCCTTGTAGCCCAGGCAGATGATAAACTCTGTGTGCCCGAAAGAGGCGTACATCTTCATGATATGCCATAAAATAGGTTTGCCGCCGATTTCGATCATCGGTTTGGGTCTCAGGACAGACTCTTCGGAAATACGGGTGCCGCGTCCACCGGCAAATAATACAACTTTCATCGCAGGTCTTTTTGTTTGTTAGTAGGGATACTTATTTAAAGCCCAGGTCTTTTTGTAAAGATTCGGGCAGTGAGGGCAATTGGTTCCTGGGCAATAAAAAAGAGGTGAGCTCTGCCATCTCCTTAAATATGTAATGAGCGTCTGCGGCAGACTTGAGGTATTCTGCGCCGGTGCTGCCCCCTGTGCCGACCCGTTTGCCGATCGTGCGCTGTACCATATGGATATGCCGGTGGCGCCACATAGACAGCATTTCGTCGATCTCGAGCAGGTAGCTGATCAGTTCGAAGGGCAGGTGCAGCATTGGGTGGTCGCGGTACAGCATAATGAACAGCGCATTCCGGTTGGCGGCCATGCTGAAGCTGCGGCCTTCGGGGTATTCGGCAGGATTGCAGAAAAGTTTTGTAAAGGTCTGCATATTGCCTTTTTCATTTTCAGAAAGGCTGTCTTCGTATGCACGTTTGTAAATGTCCCAGAAGGAGCTGCTTCCTTTTTCCTTCCAGTAGGCTTCGTTTTCGGTAAACGGCATGCGCTCCAGCCAGCGGTTCAGCAAAACGATCAGCGATTCGTCTGCCTCGGCCTGCTTCACACGCTCTATATCTGCCGTATTCAGCTGCGACAGGTAATAGCCTTTGCCGAAGCGGTTGTCGTAAGCCAGGCCTAACCGGGCTTCGATCATTTTGAATTGTATGCTCTGGAAGCCGGATGCCGGGCGCAGCAGGTCCCTGAAATCCAGGAAATCCAGCGGGGTCATGGTCTCGATGACGGTCATTTGCTGCACACAGACTTCCAGTATTTTGCACACCCGCTCGATGCGGTGTACGGCATTAAAGATGTCGGGCGAATTGTTGGGTATTTCTTTCTGCTTAAAGATATCGCAAACAATATTGAGTTCGTGCAGGACCAGCTTGAACCAAAGCTCGTAGGTCTGGTGTATGATGATGAACAGCATTTCATCATCTGCTTTAACGCCTTCTTTACTGCTTTCAGGAAACTGGGCATTCAGTATTTTGTCGAGCTGCAGGTATTCGCTATAGTATACGGGTGGCCTTTGGGGTGCAGACATTACTTTCTATTTTTTAGCCGTGTGAATTTAAAATAATCTTTTCAAAACATTCTCTACAATATGGGGTTTGCCCAGGGTGTAAAAATGCAATATCGGAACCTCGTTTTTCAGGAGGTCCCTGCATTGGGTATACAGCCATTCTTCGCCGATCTGCTCGCAGGCCGCTTCTGTCTTTGCCGACAGCATTTCTTTTGTCAGCTCTACAGGGATATCGACATTAAATACACTGGGCAATACGGAGAGCTGCCGTTTGCTGCTTACCGGTTTCAGGCCGGGGATTACCGGTACGGTAATATTGTTTTCCCGGCACTTTTGTACATAGCTGTAGTAATGTGTATTGTCAAAGAACATCTGGGTGGTGATGTACTCGGCTCCCAGCTCAATTTTCCTTTTCAGGAAATAGATATCGGTATCCAGGTTGGGGGCTTCGATGTGTTTTTCCGGGTAGCCGGCCACACCGATGCAGAAATCACTTTTCAGCCCGTCGATAATATCGGTTTCCTGGTATTGGCCTTTGTTCAGCTCTACCATCTGTTGTACCAGTTCTTCGGCATAGCGGTGACCGTTGGGGTGAGGGGTAAAGAATTTTTCGTTTGCAGCAGCATCTCCGCGCAGGGCCAGCACATTCCGGATGCCCAGGTAATGCAGGTCGATCAGTGCATTTTCCGTTTCCTCCTTACTGAAGCCGCCACAGATCATATGGGGTACCGCATCTACCTCGTAGCGGTTCATGATCGCTGCGCAAATGCCTACTGTACCGGGCCTTTTTCGTATTTCCACCCTTTCGAAGTTCCCGTCATTCCGTTTTTTGAAGACTTGTTCGGCCCGGTGATAGGTGACATTGACAAAGGAAGGTTTAAAGTCGACAAAAGTATCCAGGACCTTAAAGATGGAATCTATGCCTTTGCCCTTGGCCGGGGGGAGGATTTCAAGAGAGATAATAGGCTTGGTAGCCTGCCTGATGTGATCGGTAACTTTCATTATGTATCATATGCTGTCAAAACAGCGCGTAAAAATAATCGTTAATAAGGACTTGCCCTTATTTAATTTAAAGGACAGGGCAGGGCAAAAGCCGGTCTTGCCCCAAGTCTCCCTGCCGGGTTGCAACACTGGGGAACAGGGGTGTACAGGGAGTCCGGGCCTGCCTGCCGTACAGAAAAATGCCTGCCGGGAATCCACGGCAGGCAAAAGGTTTGGGTATCTGTGGTACAGGCTTACTGCAGGATCAGCTTCTTATTGAGTTCGCCCCGTTCACCGCTGAAACGAAGGGTATAATATCCTTTGGGCAAACGGCTGATATCCAGCAGCTGGATTGTATTGCTTGCCGGAGCCGACCATGCAGTTTTACCGCTGATGTCCAGCAGGGATAGGGTGCCCTCCCCGGGGGTATGGATGGTCAGCGAGGAGTGCGCAGGGTTCGGGAAAACAGCCAGGAGCTCATCACCCGGTTCGTAGGTGATGATGCCTGTTGGTGTCTGCACGGTTATATAGTCGGTTTTTGTCGCAGAGTCGCTGCCGTTCACATTGGTGGCTTTCAGTTTTACGGTATATTTTCCTGTTGCCGTGAATTGTACCTGCGGGTTTTGGGAAGTAGCACTGGTACCGCTCATGAAAGTAACTGTTGGAGGGGTAAAGGTCCACTGCCAGGAAGTCGGCGCGTTGGCCGATGCGTCGGTAAAAGTGATCGTCGTTTTGGTATCGGTGCTGGTGGCGCTGGCCGTAAAATTAGCAATCGGCCCCGGAACGGCAGTAACGACCATATAATCGGTTTTAACGATCGAGTCGCTGCCGCCGGTATTGGACGCTTTCAGTTTGACCGTGTATTTTCCCGCTGCTCCGAACAATATCTGCGGATTCCGGGAAGTAGCGCTGGAGCCGCCCATGAACGTTACGGTTGCAGGGCTGACGGACCATTGCCAGGATGTCGGGCTGTTGAGCGAAGCATCATTAAAGGTTACCGCCGTCTTGGTATCGGTGCTTGTAGTGGCAGAGGAAAAATCGGCTACCGGTGCAGGGGGAGCAGGCAGGCCGGACGGGGAGCCTGCAGGAAGACCGGTGAAGGGAATGGTTTCATAGCCATAACTCATTACCGTAAAGGTATTGGCAGAAGTATAGCTGACCTTGATCCAGCCGTAATGCGTATCGGTGCCTACCTGGAAGCGAACGCCGATATACTTTGTGCCGGAATCTACGAAGGCATCCGTACCGCCAGCCTCATAAATCCTCGGTTGGGGGGACGCTGCTGCGTCTGCCCACGAGTGGGAGGCGTCAATAAGGACACCGGAATCGATGGCTGCAATGATGGCGGCACCCAGGGGGCTAACTCCTGTAGATGAAATTTCATTGACCGAAGGTCCGTAACAACATACATTTTTACCGCTGAACCGGGTGAAGTACCAGCTGAAATTGTAATCTTCGGTAGCATCATGATTAAAGTCGATAGAAAACCAGGCAGCGCCGGAAGAGCGGCTTGGAAAGGTCATTGAAGAGTCGGGTGCCAGGTCCGTAATGAGCACCGAGGCTTTTCCGGCCATAGAAAAGGCAATAAAAAACAGCAGGGTAGAAAGTTTTCTGTACATACAATTGCTTTTAGGGATTAATAAATAGAATATTATCTGGCAAATATAGGGTTGCGCTACTTCATATATTAAATATTTTTTAATTGAAAAAACCGATTTTTATATGTATTTTAATTGTTTTTTGTATGAGCTGGATATTGTTTATTTTACATTCGGATTCCCGCAGACGGATCATCGGTTGTCTTGCAAAAAATCAGCAGTACCTAGCCAGCTCCCCTGCTTCCTGCCAGGCAGGGAATGCAGTACAGGCGTCCCTGCATACGATAGAGTGGGAGCACGAAGCGGATACGCCCTGGCTTTCTTTTCAGCATGATGGCTCCCTGTAAACAGCTGGGACAAACAATCGGCAGGGATGCTCATTGTCTTGTGTGCAGGCTCGGCTACGGGTATATATTTGGCAGGGCAGCAGATACGATGTTTTTGATTTGGCCGCTTCTTCGTATTTTTGCATCCCTTTTTATAATCAACTATTGTGCGTATTTCCCCTTTTATAGCTGTTGGTATTGCCCTTTTGTTGCTGGCAGGAATTTTCCTGGGCTTAAATACCATTCCCCCAAAGCCAAAATCTGCCGGACCGGCTATGAATGCCCCGGGAAATGCAGGCGCTTCCCATGAGCATGCGGAGTTCAATGTAGACTCCTTCCTGGTGGCCGGTAAAAAAGGCCTTACACAGCACGCACTCGGAGAATTGCAGGCCGTAGATCAGAAGCTAAGGGCTGTAAAGGATTCTGCTGCAATGGCCGGCGTTTTTGAAGAATATGCCCAGGTATGGAAAGAGCACAGGAACCTGCCCTTGGCGGCTTATTACTATTCTTTGGCTGCAAAATTGGAAAATTCAGAAAAAAAGCTCACCTTCGCCGCCCAATTGTTTTTAGACCTCGCCAGGAATGAACATTCAGGCGATCTGCAACATTGGGAAGCAGAGTCTGCCGTTGCCGCTTTTGACCAAAGCCTGAAGATTAACCCGGACAATGATACCGTCAGACTCGGACTGGCGGAGTGTTACTTCGGAACAGGGGAAGCAATGAAGGGTGTGGCGGTGATCAAAGAGATTACGAAAAAAGATCCGGAGCATACAGCGGCCAACCTGTTGCTGGGGCAGCAGGGCCTGATCTCCCAACAGTTTGCCAAAGCACAGCAGCGCTTTGAGACGGTATTAAAGAAAGAACCTTCCAACCTGGAAGCGATGCTGGGACTGGCAGAAGCTTACAGGGGACAGGGACAGAACGGGAAAGCCGTTTCCCTGTTGCAGGAATGTAAAAAACAGATTAAGAATCCCGCTTTTGCGCAGGATATTGATAATTATATAAAGAGTATTCAGTAACAACAATTAAAATTATTCAGATTATGCCTTGTGGTAAAAAAAGAAAACGTCATAAAATAGCAACACACAAACGCAAAAAACGTTTGAGAAAGAACCGTCATAAGAAAAATAAATAGAGTAAGCCACTCTTTTTCGCATGGACCTTTCCTGGTCCTTTCAAAAAATCTTGTTTCGATAAAAGAATACCAGTCCCTTACGTTCTGTACGCAACAGCAGTATAGAACGTAAGGTGACGTATTTCCGTACATTGGTTTTTTGATGATGCGATGCATTCATTTTTTTAATAACGACGGTAGCTATGAATAAAGAACTTATTATCAATGCTTCGGGAGATGTGGTAGAAATTGCCCTGCTCGAAGATAAGAGATTGGTGGAGCTACACTACGAACAGGGAAAAGATGATTTTGCCGTAGGTGACCTGTACCTTGGTAAGGTCAAAAAATTGATGCCCGGCCTGAATGCTGCTTTTGTTGATGTGGGCTATGAAAAAGACGCCTTCCTGCATTACACGGACCTCAGCCCGCATTTTAATTCACTGGTTAAATTTTCCAGGCAATCTATAGAAGGAAACAAAAGCTGGGGCAATGATTTCAGCAAGTTCAAGAATGAACCTGTTATCCTGAAAGCCGGGAAGATCACAGAGGTGATCCATCATAAGCCTGAAATCGTTGTCCAGATCCTGAAAGAACCGATCTCTGCAAAAGGGCCACGCCTGAGCTGCGAAATATCCCTGCCCGGGCGTTTCCTGGTGATGACCCCGTTTAACGACTCCGTATCCGTATCCCGCAAAATACACTCAGCAGAAGAAAGAAAAAGGCTTCAGAAAATTGTGGAGGCCGTCAAGCCACGTAATTACGGCATGATCGTTCGTACCGCTGCAGAAGGTAAAGGCACAGAAGAGCTGCATGCCGATGTGCACGAGCTGGTGAACATGTGGGACACTATACAGGCTAATCTTAAAGGAGCCAAAGCCCCGCAAAAGATCCTGGGGGAGCAGACCAAAACGACCTCTATCCTCCGCGACCTGCTGAATGACAGCTTCCAGCGCGTGGTATCGAACGATAAGCGGATTGCCGATGACGCCAGGGAGTACATCAGCCGTATCGCTCCTGAAAAGGCCGAGATCGTATCGTTCCACAACAACAGCATGAACATCTTTGACCAGTATGGCGTGAGCAAACAGGTCAAAGCTTCTTTCGGCCAGACGGTGAGCATGGGCAGCGGCTCTTACCTCATTATCCAGCATACGGAAGCCCTGCATGTCATTGATGTAAACAGTGGTACACGCAGCGCCGACGCCGGACAGGAGCAAAACGCACTGGCCACCAACCTGGAAGCGGTAGCGGAAATCGCCCGCCAGATGCGCCTGCGCGACCTGGGAGGGATTGTCATCGTCGATTTTATCGACATGAAGCTGCCGGAAAATAAGCGCCAGGTGTTTGATGCGATGGAGGCAGCGATGGGCCCCGACCGCGCCCGGCATACCATATTGCCGATTTCTAAATTCGGCCTGATGCAGATCACCCGCCAGCGCCTGAGGCCCGAACTGAACATCAATACTTCCGAAGAGTGCCCCACCTGTAAGGGAACCGGTAAGATCGGCCCGACTATGCTGCTGGCAGATAACATCGAGCGTGACCTGAACTACCTGGTAGACCAGGGCCACCGCGAACTGCTGCTGAAGGTGCACCCGATCGTAGAGGCTTACCTGACCAAGGGCTTTTTCTTTTCGTCCATCCGTCACAAATGGAGCAAAAAGTACAGGACAAAGCTCACAGTGGCGGGCGACAACAGTTTCCCGATCACACAATACCGTTATTTCGATGCCCGTACCAACGACAGCATCAACCTGTAATTAAAACGTATTTCTGTACAGTACGCCCGGAACAGTGTTCCGGGCGTACTGCTTTTCTACAAGTACCTGCCGTGTCTTTTACGCTGCTTTTTTAACTTGTTCTGTTTATCTGTGGTACACTCTCCCCCTCTTTTACAGGAGCTATCTGTAGGACTGTTTCTGCTCAGGTATCGTGACCCGGATCAGGTACCGGAGCGCAGAACACCAAAGTCGGGTACTTTGTTTTTTCGCATGCTGTCATGCCGCAGGCATCTGTAAATGTGCAGTAAAAGATACCGGGTCGGACTCTGTGATCTGTGATAGAAGAAGGGGCAACCATCCGTTTTTAAATGTTTAGGGACAGATGCCTGCGGCATGACACATGTGTAGGGTCGTTGCTTTTCTCCCTGATCGGGACAGGCCCAATGCGCGTACTTCGCCTTCAGGAGAAGAGCTGTCCGCAGGTGTGACAGGTATTTTTAAGGACACATCATCGTTCCCTTAAAGAATTTCTATTTTTGAGGAAATAATGAAACCGGCATTTATACGCGTTATCGCAGTCATATTATTGCTTTTAGCAGGTTCGGAGGTCCGGGCCCAGCAATGGCAGCTTGACGCACGGCGTGTCGATAGCGAAGCTGGAAGCGGGCCCGTCGCCAACGTTGCCTACAGCAGCGTACAGGAACTCAGCCAGCGGATCCGGAAGCTGGTTCCCGAGCTGCAGGAGCAGGGATACCTGGCTGCTTCGATCGACAGTATCGCTATCAGCGGAAACCGTTACACCGTCTTTTACTTCCTCGGGGACCAATACCGCTGGGGGCGCCTGAGCTTTGATTCGATACCGGCGCCGTTTCTGCTGGCCGCTTCTGTCAATCCGCTGCAGTTCCGGGACCGGCCCCTGAACCCGAAAGCAATAGCCCGGCTTTGCAGTAAGCTGCTGGATTATTGCGATGAGCACGGTTATCCTTTTGCCAAAGCCTGGCTGGATGGTATTGAAGAGACCGGTCCGCATCAGCTCAATGCCCAATTCCGGATCGATAAGGCGGAGCTGCGCAGGATCGATACCCTCATCCTGAATGGAGCGGTGCCGATCTCCGCTTCTTTCCTGCACCGTTACCTTGATATCGCCAAAGGGTCGGTCTACAACGAAAAAAAGCTGATGCAGGTAAGCAACAGGCTGAAAGAGCTGCCTTTCCTGCAGGAAGACTTGCCTTGGGTCATCAGTTTCCGGCCCGGAGATACGCGCCTGTCGCTTTTCCTGAAAGAAAAAAAAGCCAACCAGCTGAACGCCCTGATCGGGGCTATGCCCAATAACCTGCAGACCGGGAAATTGCTGGTGACTGCGGATGTACAGATCGCCCTGCAAAACCTGCTGGGCAACGGCGAGTCCATCAGCGCCAGTTACCAGAATCTGCAGCAGCAATCGCCACGCATGAAGGCAGACGTGGTCGTGCCTTATGTGCTGAAATCCCCGATTGGTGTAGAGGCGCATTTCGATTATTTCAAAAACCAGTTGCAGTTTCGCAAAGTATCCTTCCAGGGCGGGCTGCGGTACCAGCTTTCCGCCAATGACCTGCTGCGTGCCTATTACCAGGTGTTGAGCAACAGGATCATAGAAGTAGATTCTGCCAGCATACTGGCAACCCACCGCCTGCCGGCCAATATCGACACCCGTGCCCAGGGCCTGGGCTTTGAATTGAGCGGTAATCATACCGACTACAGGCTTAATCCGCACAAAGGCTGGTTGGGGAAGGCCGGTGTGACCGTTTTCCAGCGAAAAGTATTGCCCCATGCCGCCATACTGGGGCTTAACGATGGCAGTGGTTTTGATTTCAGCAAGCTCTACGATACGATCAATAAGCTGAGTTACCAGTACCATCTTACGGCGGACCTTTCCGGCTTTATCCCGCTCGGCAAAGCCGTTACCCTCAAGCTTGGGTATGTGGGTGGCTATATTGCGGCGCCCAACATTTTCCGCAACGAGCTGTTCCAGATCGGTGGCTTTAAATTGCTGCGGGGCTTTGATGAGCAGAGTATTTTTGCAAACCAGTTCCATATTGCCGTTACAGAACTGCGGTTTGGATTTTCCCGGAATTCCTACGCCTACCTGTTCAGCGATAATGGATGGGTGGAAACAAAGTTCGACAACTACAATCGCGCTGCCTGGTACAATGGCTTTGGCCTGGGTACGACCCTGGAAACAAAATCTGGCCTGTTTTCCATAGCCCTGGCGCTGGGGCGCAGCGACTACATCCCGCTTCGTTTCCGGGAATCAAAAATTTCTTTCGGATACGTTGCTTTATTCTGATGCGGCAGGGTAAAAAAAAGCAACACGCAGCCGTTCATTATTTTTAACTTTGCTGCGTCGGTATGCGCTTTATCATCCTCTTTCTTTTTTTATGCGTGGCAGCAGGGCCTGTTGCTTTTAGGGCACAGGCGAAAGTCAACCTTAGCCCTTATGCGCTCAGCCTGGACCAGCCTGCTGTCCGCCAGGGAGCGCAGCAGCGTTTTGATAGTGCCATGCAGCGCCCTTTTCACAGCGCTTCACTCAAGGTGACCAATTATATAGCCCGGCGGCATACGACGGAAAACAATACACTTGATTTTTACCTGCTGCTGGGCCTCTGTGCCATCCTCGGGGCGATTAAGACCATTCATCCCAAATACTTTAACGATGTGTGGCGCGCATTCATCAACCCGACCCTGGGGAGCAGGCAGCTCAAAGACATTATCCAGGCCGCCACATTTCCCAACCTGCTGATGAATGTGTATGCGACCACCGTGCTGGGTACCTATGTGTATTACTTGGTGTCCTTTAATGTGGACTGGCGTTTTTCAGGGGTTCCCAGCGGGGCCATTGTCTCCCTGCTGGTGGCAGGCTCCATACTGATGTACTCCGGTAAATATTTATTTGTACAGTTTACCGGCTGGGCCTTTAATATCCGGGCCACATCCGAGCAGTACAATTTCAATATATTCCTGGTGAATAAGATACTGGGTATGATGCTGCTCCCCTTTATCGTATGTTTCGCTTTCCTGGATGCGCGCTGGGATACTCCCTTGTTTATCATCTCCATTATCCTGATTGTGGTGATGCTGCTGAACCGGTATATACGCTCATGGAATATTTTTGCCCAGTTCTTCCTGAATAGCCGTTTTCATTTTTTTATGTACCTTTGCGCTTTCGAAATATTGCCATTGGCAGTATTGATCAAGCTGGTTTTGCGCATTTTGTAAGCCGGCAACCAACCCATAAACAACGTATACCCTCTAAACGTTTTAGTCCTATACATTAATGATGTCAAAAGAAGTCGTTGCACCAAAGGCAAAAAAAGCTGCCGAACCTAAGGCTAAAGAAGTTGTTCAGAAAGTGAAAAAGGTTGCAGCAAAAGAAAGTAAAAACGAGAAGGAAATTGCTCCTGCAAAGGAAAAAGAAGTGAAAGCTGAGCCGTTAAAAGAAGTACACACTGTTTTGGTCACCTTACCCAAGCCTGAAACAGAGAAGTCACCTTATTTCGACATTGCCCGGAAGTATAATATCCTGATTGAATTTTTCCCCTTTGTAAAAGTGGAAGGCATATCCGGCCGTGATTTTAAAAAGCAGAAACTGGATATTGCAGAGCATACCGCGATTATCTTCACCAGCCGCAATGCTGTGGAGCATTTTTTCCGCATTTGCGAAGAAATGAAAGTGAAGATCTCGCAGGAGATGAAATACTTCTGTATCTCCGAAGCCATTGCCCTGTACCTGCAGAAATACATCCTGTACCGCAAGCGCAAAGTATTCTACAGCGCAGATGGCACCACTGAGGGCTTGCTGGAAGTGATTGCCAAACACAAGCACCAGGAGCAATATATCCTGCCTACAGCCGATAACGGTAAAAGCGATATCAACGTATTCCTGACCAGGAATAAAATCCCGTTTTCTGAAGCGACACTGTACCGCACCGTCAGCAACGACATTACGGTATTGATGAAGAAGAAGTATGACCTGCTGTTGTTCTTTTCTTCACTCAGCATTCAGACCTTGTTTGATTATTTCCCGAAGTTCAAGCAGGGAGATACCATTATCGGTTCTTTCGGCCCGGCTACGGCCAAAGCAATATTGGATGCAGGCCTGAGGCTCGATATGAACGCCCCTATGCCGGGTGCGCCCTCTATGTCCGCCGCACTGGACAAATTTCTCGAAGAGAATAAAAAGAAAAGAAAGAAATAGGATTTATAACGGTATACAGAACCGCTGCTCACCTGAGTGGCGGTTTTTTTGTGCCGGTTTCTCTCAGTTAGAATCTTCAACTCTTTTCCCTTTTCCAATAAATGAAAACAATAGAGAGCGCTACAGATGCCTGCGGCATGACAGCATAGGAGAGAATTGAAGCAGGATGTACAGTGGAAGATCGGAAGATTGAGGCTGCCAAAGCGCTCATACGGGGTATAGGGGCTACACAACAAAGAATGCAGATCAACACATTTACCGTATTGTCATGCCGCAGGCATCTGTTATTACGTGCAAAGGCTGTCTGATACAACAAATACCCCGTTAGGACATCCGGTTTGTATGAGTTACACGGCAGCGGACGCAGGTAAATTTATATCCGTATGATCATGCCGCAGACATCCGGCATAATACAAAGGCTGTCTTTTCAGACAGCCTTTGTATTAAAATGAAGAATGAATTAACCGTTTTATTTTTTGGTTTTAGCCTGTTGCTGTTTTTGGATCTCAGCAATACGTTCAGCCCATTTAGAGTTAGTGGCCGGTTTCTTTTTGTTTTCCTGGATCTGCGCATGCACCTTTTTCTCGTCGATAAAGAATTTCTGGATGATGAATTGCTGCAGGATGCTCAGCATATTGCTGACAAAGTAGTAGAAAGTCAGGGCAGCCGCCATTTTGTTAAAGAAGCCCATCAGGAAGATCGGGAAGATGAAAGGCATCCATTTCATCATCGGGTTATTCGGATCCTGCGGTGTATTGTTGCGGTTGTATATGGCCAGGAACAGGCTGGAAGCCGTCATCAGCAAGGTGAACAGGCTGACGTGGTTGCCATATACCGAAGACAGTACCGGGATGTGTGCCGACCAGCTGGCAATGCTGTCATACGTTGACAGGTCTTTTGCCCAGAGGAAAGAAGCCTGGCGCAGCGGTAAGGCCGTAGGAATAAAATAATACAGGGACAGCAGGATCGGCAGCTGGAACAGCATCGGCAGGCAGCCGCCCAGGGGATTCACCCCGGCTGTCTTGTACAATTTCATTTGCTCAATACTGAACTTTTGCTTGTCGTCACCGCATTGTTCCCTCAGCTCGTCCAGCTCCGGTTTCAGTACCCGCATCATGGCCGAAGAAACGTAAGACTTGAAGGTGAAGAAAGAAAGCAGAAGGCTCATGATGATGGTCATCAGGATCAGTACAATAGCCACATTGCCCACCGTGCTGTACAACAGGGTAAACAGGGGCAGCAGGAACCATTTGTTGATGTATTTTACAAAGGTGAAGATGCCATAGCCGTAGGGCACCATATCTTCCAGGCCGATATTGTACGATTTCAGGGTCTTGTAATCGTTGGGGCCGATATACCATTTGAAATTGTAAGCCTGTTCAGAACCCGCCTTTACCGGCAGGTCAAAAGTGAAGGTGCTTTTGGAAACAAAATCTTTGGCATCATACTTCGTGTTGCTTTTGATATTCACTTTGCTGAAGCCTTCGTCTGCAATCAGCGCGGTGCTGAAGTACAGCTGGCGGTAACCCAGCCAGGCCACGGTTTTCTCCAGGGTCTTGTTCTTTTCCTCGTTTACCGTGAAGTAATCGTCGTCGTTGTCTTTGTAGCGATAGTAGATCTGGGTGGCCAGGCGCTCGTTGTATACATCCTTCTCAGTGCTCAGGCCCTTCATGTCCCAGCTCAGGGGGACTGTAGTGGCAGGCATGCCCGACAGGCGAACATTATACTGCATCATATAGCCGTCTGCAGCCAGGGCATAGGTTACGGTTACTTTTTTACCGGCACCCATATCGGCTACCAGTTCCAGCGCTTTGTCGCCGTTGGCTTCCGTACGCGGTGTGGCCACAAAAAACAAGTCTGAAGTGGCAATAGCCCCGTTGTCTGCAGGCAGGATCATGTTCATGCTGTTCGCTGCACCGTTGAACAGGTATAAAGGCTCTTTGCTGTAGGTTTTGAACGCTTTCAGCTGTGCCGCTACCGGGTAGGCGCCCTTTGTACTGATCGTAACAGCGAGTTTGCCGTTTTCCAATACGACTGCTTCCGCAGCGCCCCTGAATGCCTGGGGCAACAGGCGGCGGGCCGAATCGTTTACCGCCTGCGTAGCGGAATCCGGGGCTGAGGCGGCCAGCAGTTTCGTGCTGTCGATGAGGGGTTTGGGGTGTGCTTTGGCGTAAGCAACAGAGTCGGCGAGTTTTTGCTCTTTGAATTTGGTCTGTTCGTAATTGCTGTAGGTAAAATACCCGATCAGGATGGCAATCAGCAAACCAAAACCAATGGCTGAATTTTTATCCATTTGTTCTTAATATCAAATTGAGCCGCGAAGGTAAGCATTGTCGGCGTGAAAATGCGGAAACGGGCAGCAAGCTTAGGCGAAAAGTCGGTAAAATAAACCTATAAGGTTTTGAAAACCTTATAGGTTTTTAGTTGAAAAAAATGCCACCCGCTAAGGGGTGGCATTTCAAATCATTGGAAAATTTCAGAACCGGATTATGCTTCATTTTTCAAAGCAGCAACTACTGCTTCGCGGTCCACTTCCTGGGCCAGGCTGTCTTTTTTGTCCAGGTCAACCAGTACGGGTGCTGCTACGAAGATAGAAGAGTAGGTACCGGTGATGACACCGATCAGCATCGCGAAGGCAAACCCGCGGGTGGCTTCACCACCGAAGATAAACAGGATCAGGATGGTCAGGAACACTGTCAGCGAGGTCATTACCGTACGGCTCAGCGTATCGTTGATCGCGCGGTTGATGATGCTGGACTTGCCTTCTCCCGGGTGCTTGCGGAAGTATTCACGCACACGGTCAAATACGATTACCGTATCGTTCATCGAGAAGCCGATCACCGTCAGGATGGCGGCAATAAAGTGCTGGTCGATCTCCAAAGCAAACGGAGTGATGTCTTTAAAGAAGGAGAATACCGCGAAAGTAACACATACGTCGTGCATCAGGGAAATGATGGTTCCCAGCGAGTATTGCCATTTGCGGAAACGCAGCAGGATATACAGGAAGATCGCCGCTACCGAGAAGATGGTCGCCCAGATCGCGCCACGTTTCAGGTCGTCGGAAATGGTAGGCAATACCGTTTTTTCCTCTTCGATATAGTTTTCGGTAAAGTCTTCATAGCTAACGCTGCCGGGGATCAGGCTTTCTGCTTTCAGGCCCTCGTACAGTTTGGTACGCACCTGGTTGCTCACGGCTTCGCCATGTTGTTCGATCATGTAGGCCGTAGTGATGTTCAGGCTACCTTTTGTGCCGATGGTTTTGACGATCGGGAATTCATTATTGAGGTGTTTTTCCAGTTTGTCTTTTACCTCACTGACGGTGTGCTTCTCTGCAAATTTCACCGTGTAGCTGCGTCCGCCGGAGAACTCCACACCGTAGTTGAAGCCGTGGAAGATAGAAGCAATACCCAGCAGGAAGATGATACCGCTGATGATATAGGTGTATTTACGCGCTTCGATGAATTTGAAGTGCGCTTTGCGGAAGATGGAAGTAGACAGTTTGGTGAAGTAGTTGAAGTGACGTTCTTTCTTCATCCAGATATCTGTGATCAGGCGCGATACCAGCAATCCGCAGAATACGGACAGGAACAGGCCCCACATCTGTGTGTACGCAAATCCTTTTACCGGGCCCAGACCGAAGATGAACAGAATCACCGCGGTGATGAACTGGGAAATGTGACCATCCAGTACCGGTGCATAAGAACGTTTGTAGCCGTCGTCTACCGCCTGGTGATAGCTTTTGCCCAGCGACAATTCTTCTTTGATCCGCTCAAACACGATTACGTTCGTATCCACGGCCATACCGATGGTCAGTACCAGACCCGCGATGCTCGCCATGGTAAGGGTAGCGTGCGCAGAAGCCAGGATGGCGATGGTGAAGAAGAGGTTCAGGATCAGGGCGATGTTGGCTACAAAACCGGCGGTATTGTAGTAGATCATCATCAGCGCAAAGATCACGATGAAAGAAAGGATCAGGGAATACTTACCGGCAGCAATGGATTCAGCACCCAGGGTAGGTCCGACCACCTGCTCCTGTACGATACGGGCAGGGGCAGACAGTTTACCGGATTTCAGGATGTTGGCAAGGTCAGTTGCTTCTTCGATGCTGAAGCTACCGCTGATAGAGCAACGTCCGCCGGAGATCTCCTGTGCTACGGATGGTGCGGAATAAACGCGGTCATCCAGCACGATAGCGATAAAACCGCCTACGTTTTCGGCAGTCAGCCTTTTGAACAGGCGCTCGCCGGTGCTGTTGAAGGTCATGGTTACCTCGGGTTTACCGCTCATCTGGTCGTAGTCGCGACCGGCATCAACAATCTGGTCGCCTTCCAGCATAGCACCGTCTTTGCCGGGGACCAGTTTGATGGCATACAGGCCAAGAGGGGCATTGGGGTTAAATTTATTCTTGCCGCTTTCTGCTTCCAGCAGGATGCGGATACCGTTGGGCAGTTTGCTTTTGACCACATCCAGCTCCAGGTAGTCCAGGAATTTCTTTACATTCTTTTTCTCAATGTAGGCAAAAGCAGGATTGCCTTGTCCGGCGCCGGCGAGCAGCGACAGTAAGGGGTTCTTGGTGTTTTTAGCTCCGGCAGCAGCCAGTTTGCCGGTATCATTGCTTGCAGTAGCCGCGCCCTCTTTGGCAGCCATCAGGGAGCCCAGGCTCGCGGTGTCTTCCGTTGCAGCAGCAGCAGTAACTTTAGCGGTATCGCCTGCAGCTGTTGCCAGCGCCAGAGTATCGGATGTTTTTGCGGCAGTATCGGTTTGCTTTGCTTCTGTTCCGCTCAGGTGCGCTGCAAGCGCCTCGTCTGCTTTCAGCAGGGCGTCGCTGAAGGTACGGTCAGGGATGGCCACCGACCAGAATTGCAGGCGGGCAGTAGATTGCAGGAAGGTACGTACACGCTCAGGATTGCGCACACCGGCCAGTTCCACGGAAATGATGCCTTTGCTTTTATCCAGGTTTACGTTGGGATTCGCCACACCAAATTTGTCAATACGGGTTTGGATCACGTTATACGTACGTTCGATGGCTTCGTCTGCTTCTTTACGGATTTTAGCCAGTACCTGCGCCGGTGTAGAGTTCAGGGTAATGTCTTTTTCAGAAGGTTTGGTAAACAGGGAAGCGAGGTTGCTTCCGTTATTTTTTTGATAAGCGTCGCCGAACAGCTTGATGAAGTCTGCATCACTGTTTGCTTTCAGCGTATTCGCATCCGCAATTGCCTTGTTCAGCGCAGGGTCTTTGGGGTTATTGCTCATAGAGCGCACCAGGCCGTCCAGCCCTACTTCCAGCGTTACGTTCATACCACCCTGAAGGTCCAGGCCCAGGTTGATCTCCTGGTCTTTTGCCTCCTGATACGTGTACTTTTTGATCAGGGCATTAAATACCGTTTCTCCCTGCATGCTGTCTGCGATCTGGTCGAAACGGGCGTCAATAGCCTTTTTCTGTTCTTCGGCATTGCCGGACAATTCAGGCTGCCTGGTCAGTACATAGTTTCTTGCGGATGCCCGGGCTTTATTCTCTACATTTTGTACAATAAATGTAAAGGAGAGCTGATACAGCGAAATGAGAATAAGCGCTACGGTAAAAAATTTTACCAAACCTTTTAATTGCATAGGTCTTAAGGGGTTAAACGATATATTATGTTAAAATAAAGTGGGCAAATATAGCATTTAAACTTTAAAAACAAGGTTCTTCGCAGATAAGCTTTCAAATCAGCAGCCAGGGCTCCTATAAATGACTGATTTAATGTGTCGTCTCTTTTGCCTCCTGATTTTGCAGACTTGCCCTGATTGCGGAAACTAATTCAAATCTTCGGTAAATTATAGTTACTTTTGTCCGTCGGAGCTGTTGGGTAAAACCTGCGCTCTCCATTTCAGTAGATTAAAACATAACGTTATTAAGGCCCTGTTTTATTATTTAACGTTACCCTTTATATATCTTATTTCGATTTTACCGTTTAAGATAGTATACCTGGTATCGGACGGTATATATTTATTGCTATACTACGTTGTGGGCTACAGGAAAAAGGTAGTGCTGGAAAACCTTAGCCATGCTTTTCCGGACAAGGAAAAAGCGGCAATTGAACGCTTGAGAAAGGATTTTTACCGGTATTTCTGCGATCTGCTGCTGGAAACGTTTAAAACCCTGACGATCAGTAAAAAAAATATGCTGCGTCACTGCAGTATGGACGAAAAGTCTGAAGCTCTTTTACATACATTTGCCGCGAAGGGCGAAAGTGTGATCCTGGTATTGGGTCATCAGGGCAACTGGGAATGGGCCGGCAATACATTTAGCCTGAGCAGCGCACACCAGTTGTACGTCATCTATCATCCGCTGACCAACCCGTATTTTGACAGCCTGATGTACCGGATGCGTACCCGCTTTGGCACGCGGCTCATCCCGATGCAGGATACTTATAAGGAGATGGTGCAGCATAAAGGCGAATTGACCGCAACGGCTTTTATTGCAGACCAGACCCCCCAGCCGGGAAGCGCCTATTGGATGCCCTTTCTGCACCAGGATACCCCGGTATTCCTGGGTACGGAGAAGATCGCCACCAAAATGAAACGTACCGTACTCTATGTATCGGTCAAAAGAATAAAACGCGGATATTACCGGCTGGTGATTGATGAAAACAGCATGAACCCGCAGGATTTCGGTCCCGGCGGACTGACGGAGGCCCATACGCAGCGATTGGAAAGAGAAATTAAACAGCAACCGGAAACCTGGCTTTGGACACATCGCCGCTGGAAGCACAAAAGGAATTAGAACTTATATAAAAAAATAAATTTTCAGAAGAAAGGAATGCTCACAGGAAAACAATTGATTCTTGCTACAAAACCTTATGCCCAGGAACAAAGATCAAAAAGCTGGTATGTCTTATTCAGTACCTTATTTTTTTTACTGGCAGCGGCAGCCGGCACCATATGGGGACACTACATTGTTGTGCGCCTGGCCAGCAGTGTACTGATGTCCTTGCTGATGATGCGCATGTTTATTATTTACCACGATTTTGAGCATCATGCCATCCTGCAGAAATCGCTGTTTGCCAAGATCATTATGTCCGCCTATGGTCTGTACATGCTTACTCCTGCCAGCATCTGGAAGCGTTCCCACGACTACCACCATAAAAATAATTCCAAACTGTTCAGCGCCAGTATCGGCTCTTACCCGATAGCGACAAAAAAGAAGTTTGCTTCGATGACGAAAGGGGAGCGGCGGGCCTACCTGGCCAATCGCCATCCGCTGGTGATCCTGTTCGGTTATTTTACCATCTTCATTTTTGGCATGTGCATTGCTTCCTTTGCCAGCACCCCTAAAAAACACTGGGACTCACTGATCGCCCTGATCCTGCATGTGGCGCTGGCGGCTTCGGTATTCTTCATTTTCGATGCACAGACCCTGCTGTTCACCATTATTGTACCGTTTACGATCACCTGCGCCATCGGTTCCTACCTTTTTTACGCCCAGCACAATTTTCCCGGTGTGCTGTTCAACAGCAATGAAGACTGGACCTATGAGCGTGCTGCACTGGAGTCCAGCAGCTATATGCGCACCAATAAGGTCATGGCCTGGTTCTCCGGCAATATCGGCTATCACCACATTCACCACCTGAATGCCCGCATTCCTTTTTACCGCTTACCGGAAGCCTATCATGCGATCAAAGAATTGCAGGCTGCCAAACAAACATCCCTGAAAATATCGGATATGGTCAAGTGTTTCAGGCTTAAGATCTGGGACCCCGAAGTGCAGCGGATGATCAGCCTGAAAGAGTACAAGATGTCCTTAACATAGTTTTGTTGCTGAATTGAGTAATTTTCCGGCAAAACATGTAATATGAGACGACTGCATACCCTTTTCTACGTATCCTTCATTGCCGGGGCTGCTACCCTGCATAGCTGCAGCAAAGACAGCGGCGGCCTGAATATTTTCTCTATCGAAGACGACAAGCAGCTGGGCCTGCAGACGAAGGCGCAGATAGAGGCCGATCCTGCCCAGTTCCCGATACTGGACCCTTCAACCCACGCCGCAGCCTACTCGTATATCAATGCCCTGCGCGACGATATCCTGGCCGGCGGCAAAGTAAACCACCGCAACGACTTCGCCTGGGAAGTAAAGATCATCAAGAACGATGATATCCAAAATGCCTTCTGCACGCCCGGCGGCTACATTTATGTCTACACGGGCCTGATCAAATACCTGGACAACAAGTCTTCCCTGGCCGGTGTCATGGGGCACGAAATGGCGCATGCCGACAGGCGGCACAGCACCACCCAGATGACCAAGACCTATGGTGTGCAAACCCTGCTCGATGTGCTGGTCGGTAAAAATCAAAACCTGCTCACCCAGATCGGATCGGAGCTTGTAGCGTTGAAATTCAGCCGCAGCGACGAAAGCGAAGCTGACGAATATTCTGTCAAATACCTGTGCCCGACAAAATATGAAGCCAGCGGTGCGGCAGACTTTTTCCAGAAGATCATCAATATGGGCAGTTCCAATCCACCCGAGTTCCTGAGTACACACCCCAACCCCGACAACCGGGTACAGAATATTCATAAACATGCCGACGACGGCGGCTGTACGACTACGATCAGTTCGGAAGAAAACGATGCCGGTTACGCTGCATTTAAAGCGACCTTATAAAGTGTTTTCCATTTGAGGAAGTCTACCGGCTCATTTTGAGCCGGTATTTTTTTGCAGTAAGTTTTTATAGGCCCCCTTTTACAGAACCATTATTCATTGCTATTATTGGAACAACTAAGCTCATTAGCATTAACCATTGCTCATTATTCATTCTTCATTATTATGGGAACAACTAAGCTCCTTAAGCATTAAACATTACTCATTAAGCATTATTATTTGAACCCTTAAGGAAATCAGCTGCGCAGGGCTTTGCGTATAGCAGTCCTGATCTGCCAGCCCAGGACCAGTGCGCTCAGGCCCGCAGCAGCCCAGACAAAGAGGCCGGGCACAGCAGCGATCTGCAACTGTATCGCCGCCAGCTTTTGGGCTGCCACAAACTGCAGGATTGCCGCTATCAGTAAGGCCACCAGTAAGGCACTCAGCATGATGGGGATGTATTTCCTGACCAGGTAACTGCTCAGGGTTTTGGGGCCGTAGCCGATCTGCAGCAGCAGCCTGACGGCGGCCTGCGCCCGGGCCATAGTCAACTCTATAAACAGGATAAAGACCAGTGCCCCGATGCCGATGAGCAACAGGGCCAGTGCTCCCGTAGCGCCCGACACTACTTCCACTACCGAACGCATTTTGCTAAACCGCAGCTGCTCGGAATTGGTGGTGTATTGGTGCTGCTCCAGGAAGGTAACGAACTCCTTATTGCTGGGGTCGCCCACCTTTACGATCACGCGCGAAACCTTTGCTGCGCCCGAAGCTGCGAAACGCTTATTGCCGTAGTCGATGAAAGACTGGGGCACCAATACCGAAGATATCCGGTCTGAAAAGCCTTCTACCTGTGCCCGGTAATTCATCTGCCCCGGCCCTTCACCCATTGTGAGCGTAAAGCCCAGCGCTTTTACCGATTGCTCCGACAGCAGGGGCAGACCCTGGCTGGGGGCAAAAATATAATTGTACATATTCAGGAAGTCGCGCGACAGGATGATCGGTATGGTCTGGTCGCCTTCTTCCCATTTCCAGGTCTGCGGCATCTGGTCCATAAAGCGGTCCGGTGCGGCCTCCAGGAACAATAAGGTGTAAAAAGACATCTGGCCGCTGCCCAGGCTGGCGGCTACTTTAAAGTTGGCAGGTGTCAGCAGGCCCACATCCTGCACCTGTGGCGCTTTCCGGATCTGTTCCAGGTCGGCGCCGGAGATTTGTGTGCTGTTTTTATCGGCCATGGAGGCATCGCTGACCTGTTTGCTGACCGTCAGGAAGGTACTGCCCAGGCTATCCTGGCTGCCCTTGCCATTAAGCAGGTCGCGGAAGGCAGACCAGATCATCACCGAGAGCAATAATAAAGTGCAGCCGGTGCAGAGTGCGATCCAGGCGCTGAGCAGGCGGCCTTTTCGCGCGTTGCGCAGCAATAGCTTGTTGAGTAAATCGGGGCGCTTCTGGCTCAAAGGGTATAGGTTTTGTGATAGGGAAAGAAATCATTCTGATCCAGGTCTGCCAGCAGCAGGCCGGCTTTATTGCGTTGCACGATCTCCAGGATCAGTTCGCGGGCGATCTGTGTATTGCGCTGGTCCAGGTGGCTGAAAGGTTCATCCATCAGCAGGAACTGAAAAGGCTGTATCAGGGCCCTGATAATGGCCAGGCGTTGCTGTTCCCCATAGGAAAGCGTTTTCCCGGGAGCATTCTTTTTATGGCCGATGCCCAGGCGCTTCATCCAGTCCTCTATTTCTTTTTCATCGATGCCCGGCGTCAGCTGTTGTTTCACCATCAGGTTTTCCCAGGCTGTCAGCTCCGGGAAGAGGCGCAGATCCTGGAAGATGACACTCAGGTCTTTGGCACGCAGGGTGGCCAGCTCCTCTGCGGAGCATTGCCGCAGGTTTTTGCCCTGCCACAGGATGTTGCCGCTGTAGTCTGTGCGTACCCCGTACAGGCAGTGGATCAGGGTCGTCTTGCCTGTGCCCGAAGGGGCTTGTATGGAAATATAATCCGGTGCGGAAAGCGACAAAGCCTTATTCCAAATACCGGATTCCCGGGCCAGTACATTTTCCTGCAGGGGTATGGGTATCAGCTGTTCGATCTGTAAGTGCATGCAGTAGAAAAAGTTTGTCTTATAGTTCCAGCGCCAGGTAGCGGCCGGTGTGGCTGTTTTTGTTTTTAGCTACTTTTTCGGGCGTGCCTTCTACCACTACTGTTCCGCCGCCGCTTCCGCCTTCCGGCCCCATATCGATCACATAGTCCGCCACCTTGATGATGTCCAGGTTATGCTCAATGACAATGATGGTATTGCCCCGGTCCACCAGCCTGTTCAGTACTTCGAGCAGGTGCTTGATGTCCTGGAAGTGCAGTCCTGTAGTCGGTTCGTCCAGCAGGTACACTGTTTGGCCGGTATCCCTTTTGGAAAGCTCTGTGGCCAGTTTTACCCGCTGGGCTTCACCGCCGCTCAGCGTTACGGCGTTCTGCCCGAGTGAAATATAACCCAGGCCTACATCCTGAAGGGTTTTGGATTTGCGGTGCAGCATGGGCACATTCATAAAGAAATCCACCGCTTCATCCACCGTCATGTTCAGTACATCGGAAATAGATTTGCCGCGGTAGCGGATCTCCAGCGTTTCGCGGTTGTAGCGCTGGCCGTTGCAGGTTTCGCAGTGCACATAGACATCGGGCAGGAAATTCATTTCGATCGTGCGCATACCGCTTCCCTGGCAGCTTTCGCAGCGCCCGCCTTTTACGTTAAAGGAAAAGCGGCCGGGAGAATAGCCTCGGATTTTGGCTTCGGGCACCTGGGCAAACAGCTGGCGGATATCGTTGAAGAAGCCGCAGTAGGTGGCCGGGTTGCTGCGCGGTGTCCGTCCGATCGGGCTTTGGTCGATCTCGATGACTTTATCGATATGTTCCAGGCCTTCAATGCTTTTGAAGGGCATGGGTGTTTGCTTGTAATTAGGATAACAATGTTTCGCAAGAACGGGGTACAGGGTTTCATTGATCAGGGTGCTTTTCCCGCTGCCGCTGACCCCGCTGATGGCCACAAAAGTGCCCAGGGGTATGCTGATCGATGTATTGCGCAGGTTGTTGCCGGTAGCGCCTTTCAGCACGATCGATTTCCCGTTTCCTTTCCGCCTTTCGGCCGGTACTTCTATGCGCAGGGTATTGTTCAGGTAACCGGAGGTGATGGTCTTCATCTTCAGGATCTCCTTCGGCGTGCCTTCGCTGACCACGCGGCCCCCGTGCACACCGGCTGCCGGCCCGATATCGATCAGGTGGTCTGCCGCCAGCATAATGTCTTTGTCGTGTTCTACCACCAGCACCGAGTTGCCGGTATCGCGCAGGTCCTGCAAGGCGCCGATCAGGCGGGCATTGTCGCGCTGGTGCAGGCCGATGCTGGGTTCGTCTAGGATGTAGGTAATACCCGTCAGCTGTGAGCCGATCTGGGTCGCCAGCCTGATCCTTTGCGACTCCCCGCCGCTCAGTGTCCTGGTCGGGCGGTTCATGCTCAGGTAGTGCAGACCAACGTTCAGCAGGAAAGACAGGCGGTCGCGGATCTCTTTCAGGATGTCTTTGGCAATGGTATTCTGCTTCGCACTGATCTTTTTTTCAATCCCGTTGAACCAGTCGCTGAGCTCCTGCAGGGAATAGTGGGAAAGCTCAGCAATATTCTTGTCGTGAACCTTGAACCACAGGCTTTCTTTGCGCAGCCTTGCACCGTTGCATTCCGGGCAGGTATTGAGCTCCATGTATTGCTCTGCCCAGCCCCTGATAGCGTCGGAAGTGGTTTCGTTGAACCAGCGCAGGATCATGTTCACCACGCCTTCGTATTCTTCCGAAGGCTGGGGTGTGGCTTCTGCATTTTCGTAGGTGATCAGGCCTTCCGCATTGCCGTACAACAAAATATTAAGCAGCTTTTCCGGCAGGTCTTTAATCGGTTTGTTGGTCGGTATTTTATGTTTTTTGGCAGCGGCCATGGCGATCTTGAAGGTCCAGGCGTCCCGCTCTTCCCCCAGCGGTGCAATACCGCCGTCAGCAATGCTTTTCATTGTATCCGGCAAGACCTCTTTCATGTTGACGCTGTAGATATTGCCCAGGCCCTTGCAGGTAGGGCAGTAGCCGTAGGGAGAGTTGAAGGAGAAGCTGTTCGGCGAAGGTTCTTCGTAAGAAATACCGGTTTCGACACACATCAGCTGCTTGCTGTATTGCATCGTCTTGCCGGTATCGGCGTCCAGCACGAACATCAGGTCCTTGCCTTCTTTCAGGCTTTTTTGTATGCTTTCGGAAAGACGCGCCTGCGATTCTTTGTCGGCAACAAGGCGGTCGACCACCAGCTCGATATCGTGTATTTTGTAACGGTCCAGCTGCATTTTTTCTTTCAGGTCCACGATCTCCCCGTCAATGCGCACTTTCAGGTAGCCCTGTTTGCGCAATTGTTCAAACAGTTCGCGGTAGTGCCCTTTTCGCCCGCGCACCACCGGGGCCAGCAGCACCAGCTTCTTGTTGGCAAAGGTTTTCCGGATATGCACAGCGATTTCTTCCTCGCTGAAACGCTCCATTTTTTTGCCGGTATTGTAGGAGTAAGCCTCTCCGATACGCGCATACAGCAGGCGCATAAAGTCGTACACTTCCGTAACGGTACCAACTGTGGAGCGGGGGTTGCGGTTGGTGGTCTTCTGCTCGATGGAGATCACCGGGGAAAGCCCGGATATTTTATCGACATCAGGGCGCTCCAGGTCGCCCATAAACTGGCGTGCGTAAGCCGAGAAGCTTTCCATATAACGCCGCTGCCCTTCTGCAAAAAGGGTGTCGAAGGCCAGGGATGATTTGCCGCTTCCGCTGATGCCGGTAATGACGACAAGTTGGTTTTTCGGTATGGTTAAATTCAGGTTTTTCAGGTTGTGCACTCGGGCACCGGTCACTTCAATATTGTTGCTCATAAAATTGATTCCAGCTAAGCGATTACTGCTTTATTTGCTGCGGGATATGGTAAAATTAACGAGTTCTTCCATAGCATTCCGGGCTTCTGACGCCGGAAATGTTAAAAGAAGGGCCAGGGCTTCATTTTTGTATTGTTCCATCATCTGGGCGGCATAATCCAGGCCCCCGTATTCTTTTACCCAGGCCATTACCCTGTCCACCTTCACTTTGTTGGTATTTTCATTTTTCACAATATAAATGATCTGCTTTTTTATATCGTCCGGCGCCTGCTGCAAGGTATAGATCAGGGGAAGGGTCATTTTCTTTTCCTTGATATCTCCCCCAGAAGGTTTCCCGGTTTGCTGATGCCCGTAATCCAGCAGGTCGTCCTTGATCTGGAAGGCAATGCCTACTTTTTCCCCGAATTGCCGGAAGCGTTCGGAAGTGGCCTTATCCTGCTGCGCAGAAAAAGCACCTGCAGCACAGGCGGAGGCGAGCAAGGATGCTGTTTTGGACCGGATGATCTCGAAATAGATCGCTTCGGTAATGTCCAGTTTTCGAGCCTTTTCGATCTGCAGCAATTCCCCTTCGCTCATTTCCTTTACCGCGTTTGAGGTGATCTTCAGCAGTTCAAAATCTTCATTATCAATGGAGAGCAGCAGGCCTTTGGCCAGCAGGTAATCGCCGACCAGTACCGCGATCTTATTTTTCCAGATCGCGTTGATAGAGAAAAAACTCCTTCTTTGCAGCGCATCGTCGACAACATCATCGTGTACCAGGGTGGCCGTGTGCAGGAGTTCGATCATGGAGGCTGTGCGGTAAGTGCTTTCGTTAATGCCCCCGGCGATCTGTGCCGAGAGAAAGACGAACATTGGCCTCATTTTCTTCCCTTTGCTGCGGATGATGTATTTAAGCACATACTTAAGGATTTTGTTGTTTCCCTCAAGCAGGGCATTAAACTTCTTGTCAAACGTTATTAAATTTAAATGAAGAAATTCAGTTACTTTTTCCAATTGGTATATACGTGTTTTTAAGTCTTCTTTTTTTATTATTTGCATTTAAATGTTCTAAATGTCTGATAGGCAAGGGAGTAGTTTAAACACCTGGATTTTGTAAAGGTCTTAAAAGAATTTTAAACAGAAACGCCTTATTTATCAGCGTCTTAACTGAAATGTATAAGAAAACATAAAAACGGATTATTTTTTTTGTTTTTGAATAAAAATATTACTTTTGCCCGAGTTCTAACACTAAGTCACTAACTACTTTAATTTAAATACACCAATTATGATTAACAAAAAGTACGTATTATTAGCGGGCGTTATAGCTGCTATTGCCGTACAACCGGCTTTTGCTCAGGAGTCGAGTTCAACCACCACCAAAGGTTGGAGCGGGCGTGACATGACCTATCGTGGTTATAACTACGACTATATGGATACAGCATATGTTCCAAAAGGTCGTATGAAACAACAGAATAAATTCCTGGCCAACCAATATGCATTCGCTGCAAAGCCACGCAACATGTGGGAAGTGGGTGTAAAAT